>JAGALG010000138.1 GCA_017848075.1 Oscillospiraceae bacterium
AGCTGTTGCTCCATTGCCTCCAGCGTAAACGGTATATTTCTGCGAACCATCTTTTCCTGAATGCTTGGTAGCGTTTTCATTCTTGTTTTGATACTGCTGATTGGCGATCGCTGGTGCTCAAATAGGTATTCCTCGTTCAACGCATGAAAGCGAGTATCAACTTCAAGCATTGCCGATTTGTAATAGGACATGATCTTAGCAAACTCTTTAGACAATTTCTGAAACCGCTGCGCTTTTTCATCGCCAAGACTGTCGATAATTCTGTTCTTTATATTTTTCGACTCCTCCAAAAGCTTTCCTCCTTTACATTGGGTTAATCAGCGTGACTATCCGTTTTGAGATGAAATCATAGAACTTTCGTCATTGGTGCAACTGTAGTCAAGGAAGCATCTCTTCAATGTGGTATATATATTCCAAGCTACGCAAGGCCTCCACGATTTCTGTATGGGTCTTATATTTTTTCAGTTCTTTACTGTGAATGGAAATGGAGATAGAGTACACGCTGAGACCGGAATTTGCATATGCCGGGTTCGCTTCGATATCGTCGATCCGCAATCCCAGACGGCGAATCGTAGTAACAAAGTTATGCAGGAAACTGCTGTCTTTGAGTTCCAAATGGATCTCAAAATGGTTGGATCGGTTCTTCAAATACCGTTCCAGAGCAGGAAAAGCAGAAAGGCTGCTGAGCAGAACGGCAAAAACGATCAAAGAGATGGTGTAGTAGCCCGCGCCAATGGCGAGACCGATTATGGCAGCACCCCACAGACCGGCGGCAGTTGTCAAGCCTTTGATCTGACTGCGGGAGCTTAGCAGCAACGAATTCACACTGATGATGGATACGCCAATAACGGCTGCACAGGAAAGCAGATAAAGGCCGGAGTTTGCCGCCTGCTGTATATCCATCAGCATGATCACAGTCGTTACCAAGGATACCAAAATAAATGTACGCAAGCCGGCAGAGTGCCGTTTGCTGGAACGCTCACATCCGATAACGGCTGCAAGGCAGACAGAAAGAAGGATTCGGAACAGCGCACTATATGTGTTTAATTCTTGAGACCACTGACCAAGTATTGCAGAAATTGGATCATTCATTTTCTTCTACCTCCCGATAAGAATCTTGCATGCTGTAGAGACATTGCTTCAATATGGGTTTGTGCTGCTTCTGTAAAGGCTCGCTCTTCTGCGCTTTCCGTTTCTGCCTTCAGCTCCTGCTGGATAATTTGAATTCGTTCAATCAACTGTTCCACCATGTTCGGTCTCGTATCCTCGGTGGTTTCTTCAAGCGGAACGATCTCTTCCAGCTTTGTGGAATAGGATTTGGACAGGTACAGGGAAAGCTTGGCACAGCCGGGACCAACCAGCTCATACAGAACACTGGACGCAAGGATGATCGTCTCCAAAGCTACACCCATTTCTCCGCCCAAGGCTCTGGCACCGATGGCGGCAAGACCGATGGCAACACCAGCCTGCGGGATTAACGCCAAGCCGAAATAATTCCGGGTTTCTTTTGGCTTTTTCGTTACCAGGCATCCAAGGAAAGCACCGACATATTTACCGATAATACGGACAAAGAAATAAAGCACACCAATCAACAGCAAGGGAACTCCACCGATAGCGCCGGAGGGTTTGATCAGTGCATTCAAGTCAAAGGATGCGCCGGAGCGAACGAAGAACAGCAGCAGAATGGGAGGACTGAAATAGTTCAGCTGCATAAACAGCTTTTCATCACCGGATGTATTGATGTAAACAGTTCCCATTGCCATACAGCCCAGCAACGGAGAGATATCCATGGCAGAGCAGATGCCGCAGAAGGACAGGATCAGCGCAAGCGAAATGATCAGTCGGTTATCTGTCGAGCGCTTCTTTTGAATCAGCAGCTTCATAAACAGACCCCAGACACCGCCAAGGGCAAGCACACCAAGGTTTTTGAGAATGGGAAGCACAATACTGCCAAATCCCACCGCAGCACCGGTCGTAGAGGCAATGGCGATGGATATGGCAATGCTGTATGCCAGCAATGCCACGATATCGTCATAGGCCA
>JAGALG010000139.1 GCA_017848075.1 Oscillospiraceae bacterium
AACTGCGAGAGGTACCCAAACCGGACGACACCGCCGATGCACTGGCGTTGGCTGTCTGCCACGCTCACTGTTCCGGTTCATCTTTACAGAAAAATATTCTTGAAAAATATAAGCTGCTGCAGCAATAGCAGGAAGGGGAAGGAAAGCACATGATATACAGCGTTCGAGGAAAACTGATTCACAGCTCCACCAACGAAGCAGTGGTGGAATGTGCCGGTGTGGGCTACCATTGCTACACCACCCTGTCTACCCTGAATCAGCTGCCGGGTTTGGGCAGTGAGGTAACACTTTACACGGTCCTTCATGTGAAGGAGGACGGTGTGACCCTTTACGGCTTCTCTACCGTGGCAGAAAAGAACTGTTTCCAGCTTCTGACCTCGGTGTCCGGTATTGGCCCGAAGGGCGGTCTGGCGATTCTGTCGCTGATGACACCGGATCAGGTTGCTATGTGTGTGATCTCCGGCGATCACAAGAGCCTGACTAAAGCGCCAGGTGTTGGCCCAAAAACAGCGCAGCGACTGGTTCTGGAGCTGAAAGATAAGATGAAAACAGCCGGCTTCTCTGCGGAAGCCGTTACGGTTGCTGATACGATGCAGCAGACCCTGGGCGGAGGCAACCTCAGCGAGGCGATGGCTGCTCTGCTGGCCCTGGGTTATTCTCAGAGCGAAGCAGCACAGGCAGTTGCCGGCTGCAAGGATGAGGATCCTGTGGATGCTATTATCAAACAGGCACTGAAAAAACTGTCCGGCAATCGCTGGTAGGAAGGAGTGACAAACATGCTGGAAGAAAAAGAATTGGACTTTGAAAACCGGATGGTCACTCCGGAGTACACAGCGGTGGACTCGGATGTAGAAGGCTCCCTTCGTCCGAAAACGCTGGCCGATTATGTAGGTCAGGAGAAGGTGAAGGAAAATCTGGCGATTTACATGCAGTCAGCAAAAATGAGGGGCGAGGCTTTGGATCATGTACTGCTGTACGGCCCTCCCGGCTTGGGTAAAACAACCCTTGCCGGTATTGTGGCCAATGAAATGGGGGTAAACCTCCGTGTTACCTCTGGCCCGGCCATTGAGAAACCGGGTGATCTGGCAGCTCTGCTGACCAATCTGGCTCCCGGTGACATTCTGTTCATTGACGAGATCCATCGTCTTTCCCGCGCCGTGGAGGAGATCCTCTATCCGGCTATGGAGGACTTTGCTCTGGATATTATTATCGGTAAGGGTCCGTCTGCCCGTTCCATCCGTATTGATCTGCCGAAGTTCACCTTGATCGGTGCAACTACAAGGGCTGGTCAGATGACTGCTCCTCTGCGGGATCGCTTTGGCATGATCCTGCGTCTGGAGCTGTACAAACCGGAGGAGCTGGCAAAAATTATTCACCGCTCCGCCAACATTTTAGCGGCAGACTGTGAAGAAAGCGGTGCACTGGAGCTGGCAAGACGCAGTCGAGGAACCCCTCGTATTGCCAACCGTTTGCTGAAGCGGGCTCGTGACTTTGCACTGGTTGTGGGAGATGGCGTGATCACGGAAGAAATCGTGGATCTTGCATTGGAGCGCATGGAGATCGACCGCCTGGGTCTGGACTCCAACGACCGCCGCATTATGCAGACCATTATCCGCAACTATAACGGCGGACCGGTGGGTGTAGAAACGCTGGCTGCTGCGGTGGGTGAGGAGACGGTCACCATCGAAGATGTCTGTGAGCCCTATCTGATGCAGCTGGGCTTCCTGGTGCGTACACCGAGAGGACGCTGCGTAACAGCCATGGCCTATGATCATTTAGGCCTGAAACGGCCAAAGGAAATGGCACAGCTGGAAGATGTGGAGCAGCTGTCCCTTTTGGATTAAAACGAAAATTTTCTTATAAA
Organism: Oscillospiraceae bacterium; assembly: GCA_017848075.1. GTDB lineage: Bacteria > Bacillota > Clostridia > Oscillospirales > Ruminococcaceae > Negativibacillus. The sequence continues at coordinate 1,865 of JAGALG010000139.1, forward strand.
TATGTGAGTGAAGTATAAGTACGAAAGGCAGGGATTACAATGGGCAGAATCTTCGGCACAGATGGTGCAAGAGGCGTTGCCAACACCGAGATCAGCTGCACTTTGGCAATGGATATTGCCAGAGCGGCTGCCATGGTGGTCTCTCAAAAAAAACATATCGAGCATCCGACCTTTTTGGTGGGCAGCGATACCAGAATTTCCCGTCATATGCTGATCGGTGCGATCTCCGCGGGTTTGTGCTCCGTGGGAGCCAATGTGGTCGTGCTGGGTGTGGTGCCTACACCGGCTGTGGCTTACTTAGTAAAAGAAATGGGAGCAGACGGAGCCTTTATGCTGTCTGCATCTCACAACTCCTATGAATTCAACGGCATCAAGATCTTTGGCTCTGACGGCTTCAAACTGACCGATGAAGAAGAATTTGCCATTGAGGAGATCGTGCTGGATCATGTGCTGCCCTTTGATGTGAAGTGGAGCGAGCATATCGGCGTGATCACTGAGGACTTTGCTGCGGTGAATCGCTATGTCGATCATATTGTCGCAACAGTAGAAGGCAGAGATCTGTCCGGACAGAAGGTGCTGGTGGACTGCGCCAACGGTTCTGCCAGCCGTACCGCTGCTGCCATTTTTGCGAAGCTTGGTGCCGATGTGACCATCATCAACGATCAGCCAAATGGCATCAACATCAATGCCGGCTGCGGTTCCACTCATATCGGGGAGCTGGGCAGATTGGTGAAAGAGCAGGGCTTTGACCTTGGTGTTGCCTTTGATGGTGACGCAGACCGCTGCCTGGCAGTGGATCAGGATGGTCAGCTGGTGGACGGCGATAAACTGATTGCAATCTTCTCCCTGCACATGAAGGAGCAGGGCCAGCTGTTGGAAGATAGTGCCGTTGTGACCGTTATGAGCAATATGGGCTTCTTCCAGTTCTGCAAGGAACACAAGATCAAAGCGGAAACCACCAAAGTCGGTGACCGCTATGTGTTGGAACGCATGAGAGAAAAGGGCTACCGCATCGGCGGAGAGCAGAGCGGTCATATCATCTTCCAGCAATATATGACGACCGGTGACGGCCAGCTGACTGCAGTACAGCTGCTGGATCTGCTGAAAATGAAACAGCTGCCCCTGAAGGAAGCGGCTTCTGTCATGCAGGTTTATCCACAGGTGCTGGTCAATGTCCGAGCCGATAAGGAAATGAAAAAACAGCTGCAAGTAGATGAAGGCGTGCAGAAAGAACTGAAAAAATGGGAGCAGATTCTTGGTGACAACGGACGCATCCTGCTTCGTCCATCCGGCACCGAACCACTGATCCGCGTTATGGTGGAGGGCAAGGAGGAACAGCTGATCCACGAGGCAGCAAATGCCATCGCACAGTCTATCACAGAAAGGTTGGCTTACTAAATGAGAGTTGCAAAAAACTGGAAGGATTTCGAAGTCATCGATACCTCCTCTGGCGAAAAACTGGAGCGTTGGGGTGATGTGATTCTGGCTCGTCCGGATCCGCAGATCATCTGGAACACCCCAAAGGATGGGGATTGGAAGAAAGCCAATGCCCGCTACCAGCGTTCTTCTTCCGGCGGCGGACAGTGGGACAATAAATCCATGAATAAGGACCAGTGGACCATCGATTATGGACCGCTGACCTTTAAAATCAGCCCAACTGGTTTTAAACATACCGGTCTGTTCCCGGAACAGGCGGTAAACTGGGACTTTATGGCGGAGAAGATCCGCAATGCCGGTCGTCCAATCAGCGTGCTGAACCTTTTTGCCTATACCGGCGGCGCGACTTTGGCCTGTGCGGAAGCCGGTGCTAAGGTTTGCCATGTGGATGCCTCCAAGGGTATGGTGGCTTGGGCGAGAGAAAATGCTCAGCTGTCCGGTCTTGGTGACAAACCGATCCGCTGGATCGTGGACGACTGCAAAAAGTTCGTTGAGCGTG
>JAGALG010000140.1 GCA_017848075.1 Oscillospiraceae bacterium
CAGCAACGGAAACAACAGCCAGAGCAACAGCTGCGCCTACGAAGTCGTTAGCACCGGTAGATGGGTTTTCTTTGGTTTCTTCTTCGGTAGCTTCTTCTTCAACTTCGATCAGTTCGATGTCAGCAGAGATCAGAGCGTAGGTGCCGTTTTCTTCAGCGTCAGCGATGTAACCTTTGGACAGTTCAAAGTATTCGCACAGTTCGTATTTGCTTACGAATTCGGAATCAACAGCAACCAGAGCGCCGTCAACAACTTCTACGATCTGTTTGTTGTTTTTAGCGGATTCAAACAGAACTTCACGAACATCCAGATCGGTTTCGATGGTCATAACAGTGATGTCTTCATCGTATTCTTTGGACAGTTCTTTGGACCATTTGGTGTTAGCGGCTGCTTTGATCAGGTATTCTTCGCCAGCCCACATTTTAGCAGTTACATAGATATCGGATTCACCCAGTTTGAATACTACAGTCAGAGAGTTGATACCGTCAGCCAGAGAGTAGATGGTGTTAGAGTTTGCAACAATAACATCTTTAGCCATTTCTTTGTCGATGGTTTTTTCAGCATAGTCTTCGAATGGGTAAGATACGATAACGGTCTGAGATTCTACTTTGTGCTCAGTATCGTATACATAGAAGTAGAAGGAAGCTTCGTCAGAAACTTCGAAATGATCGAAATCATTTTCGAGAACTACTTTAACCCACAGAATGGAGCTAGCAGTAATGTCGCCTTTTACATCATAGAAGAAATCTGCAGATTTAACATATTCTGCATTGTTAACTTTGATTTTCCAGTCTTTGTCAGCATTGTGGTTGCAATGGTTGCCGATCATTTCAACAGGGAAGTAGAGGGTATCACCAGCGCCGAGGCCTGCGATATCAGTAACATTGTTGTACAGTTTGCCTTCATGCATAACTTCGCTGAAGGTCAGGTCAGCAGCAGTATTGTTTTTGAGGTTGGTGTTTGCATCGCCAGCACCGAAGGTAACTTCGTTTTTAGCAAAAGCGGAAACGGACATGCCCATTACCATAGCAGCTGCAAGCAGTACGGAAAGAACTTTTTTCATAGTCTTTTTTCCTCCTAATTTTTGATAAATTTAATAATTTTATCCCTGAAAAATTTCCATAAAATAGGAGAATTTTCGCTTTGAAATATGAACAAACTGTGAATTATTTGTCCCTTTTTCACCTTCATTGTCATTTTTTTCTGGATGTGATACAATAAATTTATCTTGTATTGAAAGGAAGATCTCTTTGGATATTTCTCTGTTTACCCGATGCCGTGACCGCGTCATCAATAACTGTTCTCAAGTCATCGTTGGCAAAGACGATGCGATTTCTCTAGTATTTACCTGCTTCCTCTGCTCTGGCCATGTTCTGCTGGAAGATGTTCCAGGCACCGGTAAAACCATGCTGCTTCGTGCTTTCGCCAAAACCATTGGCGGCGATTTCAAGCGTATTCAGTTTACCCCGGACCTGCTCCCAAGCGATTTGACCGGTATTCAGTTCTATAACCAAAAGAGCGGTGAATTCCAGTTCCGTCCGGGCCCACTGTTCTCCAACATTGTTTTGGCTGACGAAATCAACCGTGCTACCCCTCGTACCCAGTCCTCTCTGCTGGAGGCAATGGAAGAACGCCAGATTTCTGTGGACGGTGAAACCACTCGTTTGGAAGAACCATTCATGGTTATGGCTACTCAGAACCCTCTGGAGTCCTACGGCACCTTCCCACTGCCTGAAGCACAGATCGACCGCTTCTTTATGCGTCTGAAACTGGGTTACATGACTCGCGAGCAGGAATTATCCGTTATCTCCCGTATCTCCACTGTTGACATCATTGATCAGCTGGATTGTGTTGTTTCTGCCGATGAGATTGCGGAAATGAAACGCACCTATCACGAAGTAACCTTCTCCGACGATGTGGCAAACTATCTGATGGATATCATTCAGCGCACTCGTACAGAGAGCCGCTTTACCACCGGTGTTTCCACTCGTGGCGCCATCGCTTTGTACAAAGCTTCTCAGGTAACTGCCGCACTGAACGGCCGTGACTATGTTCTGCCGGAAGATGTGCGCTTTGTTGCACCGCATATCCTGAGCCATCGTGTTGCTGCTTCCTCTACTCGCAGCAGCGACACCGAAGTTTATATCCGTAAAATTCTGGATGAAGTTCCTGTTCCACTGGAACGAATCAAACAGTAAAGGGAGTGTCCTCTTGCTTGTATTGATTGCAATCCTTGCGTTGGTCCTCTATCTTGTAGAGAAGTATACTCTGCAATATGCACTCCATCAGGTTTATTATGATTGTGAGCCATCGGAGCACCTAATTGACCCGGATGAATCGTTCACCCTGACAACAACCGTAGAAAATCACAAGCCGATGATGGTGCCTTTCGTGCGTATGGTGGAGGATCTGCCCTATGATCTGGAGCCGCAAGTTGATGAAAAAACACTCTATCGTGGCCGACAGATGCTGCAGATGAACAGCAATTTCTACTTAATGCCCCGTCAGGTCTACACCCGCAAGGTAGAAGTTCGCCTGCCAAAACGAGGCTGTCATTATTTCCGAAATGCCAGTCTGTACGGCGGTGATTTCATGGGACTGAAAGAGAATTCGAAGCAGTACACCTATTTTAAAGAAGTGGTTGTTATGCCTCGTTCCATTGAAAGTCCTGTTTTGGATAAGACATTGGGTGATTATCTGGGCGATCTGTCTGTGAACCGCTTTATTTTGGAAGACCCGGTATTGACCATTGGTTTCCGTGAATATACCGGTCGGGAACCACAGCGTGCGATCAGCTGGGTGCAGAGTGCTCGCTTCGGCAAGATGATGGTTAAAAACTATGACCACACTTTGGATTTGTCTTTGACCATTCTGTTAAATGTAAAAACTCCCCTCCGCACTGAGGAGTCGGAGGAACGGGTGGAGCAGTGTTTCTCTCTGGTACGCGCTGTCTGCGAAACCATGGAAGAGAAACAGGTAAAATACAAATTCTCCACCAATGCCACTATTTCCGGCTATGCCGGAAACTGGTCCGATGTCAATGAAGGTTTGGGCGGAAATCATTTCCGAACCGTTATGGAAGGTTTGGGGCGTGCGATCAGCTATGCAACCGAGCCCTTCTCTGCAACGGTGGAACGAGCTTATCGTCAGGCTGAACAGGGACGCAGCTTCATTATCGTGACTCCTCAAATCGATGAGGAGTGGGGCGCAGAACTGAAGAAGCTGCAGGAAATTTCCTCTGCTCCTGTCTGCATCCTGACCCCCGACCTTTTGGATACAGAACAAAACGGCAGTGAGGAGGTAAGCGCATGACCCTTGCTTTCTTTTTAAAGACTCTGTCTGAACTTTCTGTTTTCTATGTCATCTACAACTGTATTATGTCTGTAGGTAATGTGAAGCTGGCCGATCCAATTCCAGTTCTTGTCTGTGCGGTGGCGGCGGCTGCTGCATATTGGCTGGACAGCAAAAAGCCAAAATTACATTTCCTGCCTGTTCTGATTCTGCCTGTCGTATTCTATCTTTTTACAGTTGATTTCGCTACTGGTTTGGGTATCGGTATGATTGTACTGTATACAGCGCTGACCATTTTGGGACGCCGCTTCTATATGGATCGGGAGACTCATGCAGACTTCTTCCGTGGCTCCATTATTGCCTGCTGCATCTGTGCCATTCCTTTTGTTATGCTGATGGAACTGGAGCATGTCATTGTTTTCATCCTGTTGTTCCTAATCTCCAGTATCTTTTTGATGCGTATGCTTCGCCAGGAGTCTGAGGTATTCAATAATCCTCGTTTCCGTATTATCAACGCACTCAGCGTATTGCTGGTCTTTGTTTTGGCGCTGTTGATGAGCTCGCAGGCTTTTCTGGGTGCTGTGCTTTCCCTTTTGGGACTGATTTACCATACCCTTTGTCTGCCGGTGCTGTACCTGATCTCGTATCTGTTCATGGGTGTTGGTTATGTGGTGGATTGGGTGATTCGCACCTTCTTCTCCTCAGAAGGCCCTACGGAAGATATTATGGAAAACCTCAGTCAAGGCTTGGAGCAGCTGAAACCGATTGCCGGTGATGGTGCTGCCGGCCCCAGTGATACTGTGACCATGATCGCACAGGGTATTCTGATTGTTATCGCTATTATCTTTGTTGTAATTCTGGTTCTGCGAAACAAGAAAGGAC
>JAGALG010000141.1 GCA_017848075.1 Oscillospiraceae bacterium
AATATCACTGATGGCTCCGTCGGCAATCTTGAAGCACTTCATGTCCTGGCCGCCAATGTCGATGATAAAGTCCACCTCCGGCAGAAAATGGCGTGCAGCAGTAAAATGGGCCATAGTTTCTACGATGCCTTCATCCATGTCAAAGGCATTTTTGATCAAATCCTCGCCATAGCCGGTGGAAACGGCAGAACGAATCGTCACATGGTCACCGCAAAGCTCATAGATGGCCTTTAGCTGTTCTTTTACAACCTGCACTGGATTACCCAAATTGGAAGCATAGTACTGGTATAACACTTCATAATCGTCATTCATCAGTACTAATTTTGTTGTGGTGGAACCACAGTCAATTCCCAGATAAGCTGCACCCTTGTAGGTCTTGATGTCACACCAAGGAATGGTGGCCGCTTTGTGGCGGCTGACAAAATCCTGGTATTCCTGCTGGTTTCGGAACAGTGGCTGCAGATAATTGGTTGTTGCAACCTGTTTACTGCTGTCCATCAGGCGTCGCTCTAATTCATCAAAGGTAAAAGTTTTCTGCAGATTCTCCGCAAAAAGTGCAGCACCCATCGCTACAGCAAAACGGCCATAATCCGGGAAAACTGCATGTTCCTCGTCCAGCTTCAAGGTCTCAACGAAGCGCTGCTGTAAGCCTTTGTAGTAAAACAGTGGGCCTCCCAGGAAGAGAACTTTTCCTTTGATCTCCCTGCCCTGAGCCAAACCGGCAATAGTCTGATCCACGACTGCCTGAAAAATGCTGGCTGCAATATCTTCCTTTCGTGCGCCCTGGTTCAAAAGAGGCTGTACATCGGTTTTTGCAAATACACCGCAGCGTGAAGCAATCGGGTAGATTTTTTCATGATGGAGGGCCAACTGATCCAACTCATCAGAAGAAACATTCAAAAGGGTAGCCATCTGATCAATGAAGGCCCCGGTTCCACCGGCACAGCTGCCGTTCATGCGTTCTTCCAATCCGCCACTGAGAAAAATGATTTTTGCATCTTCACCACCCAGCTCTACTACTGCGTCTGTGTCCGGCTGGTATTCTTTTACGGTTTCATAGGTTGCAAATACTTCCTGAACAAAGTCAATATCAGCACATTCTGCCACGCCCAAACCGGCGGAACCGGAAATGGCAATCTTAAAAGGATCCTCCAAAAAAGCCTTTGCTCCCTGCAATGCCTCTACCGCAGCCTGACGAACTTGCGCCATGTGTCGGCGATACACACGATAAAGGACCTCTTTTCCCTTCATAACAACGACCTTAACCGTTGTTGATCCAATATCAATTCCGACTTTTAATTCCATCGTGTTTATCACTTCTTTTCTTATTTATATATAGCAGGTAAAAATAAGCTGAATGTTACTATATCACAAAGTGATGGTAGATGCAATGGATATTCAACAAAGAAATTGTAAAAAAATATCGAACTTCCATAATAAAGCAGTAAGATCCATTGGGTAATTTAAAGTTTTTGGGAAAAATCAGGAGAAAACTAAAGCTAGCATTGTTATTATGTCACTAAAAAGATGGAATTTATTTTCGTCTTGACTTTTCCCGTTTAAAGTGATATAGTGTAAATAACTTCAAATCTGGAGGCTCACCTATGTTTGTGTCTTGTTTTGCTTATTCTGCATATTCCTATTATTGCTTTGCTTATTCTTATGCAGAGCTTTTTGGTCTTGCGGAAAATAGCAGCAACACCTCGCATTGATGGACAC
>JAGALG010000142.1 GCA_017848075.1 Oscillospiraceae bacterium
CAGCAACGGAAACAACAGCCAGAGCAACAGCTGCGCCTACGAAGTCGTTAGCACCGGTAGATGGGTTTTCTTTGGTTTCTTCTTCGGTAGCTTCTTCTTCAACTTCGATCAGTTCGATGTCAGCAGAGATCAGAGCGTAGGAACCTTCTTCGGTTTCTGCGATGTAACCTTTAGCCAGAACAACACCGTCGATAACTTCGTATTTGGTTACCCATTCAGAATCAACAGCAACCAGAGCGCCGTCGATAACTTCAACGATCTGTTTGTTGTCTTTAGCGGATTCCCACAGAACTTCACGGATGTCCAGGTTAGATTCGATGGTCAGAACTTCGATATCGGTGTCGTATTCTTTGGACAGATCTTTGGACCATACAGCGTCTACATCAGATTTGATCATGTAGGAATCGCCTTTCCACATTTTAGCGGTTACATAAACAGCTTCGTCAACAGAGAATACTACGGTTGCAGAGTTTTTGCCATGCAGTTTGTAGTAAACATCTTCTCTTGCTTCGATAACATCGTAAACGCTTACATAGGTTTCATTGTCAACCAATGCCATATCATTGGTTACATAAACAACATCATATTTAGCGAATGCGAAGTGTACATTAGCATATTCAGAAGCTACTTTGTATTCGGTATCCCAGATATACATGAAGAATTTCAGCAGTTCGCCAGCTTCCTGTTCGTCCATAGCTTTGAAGTCAGAATTCAGAACGACTTTAGCGTAAACTGCACCAGCCTCCAGACCTGCGGTGTTGTTTGCAGCAGCACGAACCAGTTCAGCGTCTTTGATGTATTCGCTGTTTTTGATTTTCAGCATCCAGTTGGAAGGAACTTTCTGATTAACCAGAGTAGTAGCTTCGATTGTGCAGAATGTGTCATCTTTTGCGCAATCATGAGCTTCTTTTTCGTTGGTGCATTCTTTGTTGTAAATTTCGAAGTAGATGGTGTCGCCTTCAGTCAGGTTGTAGAAGTCAACTACACCTTCACCCTCGGTGCCCTGAGAAACGGTTTCATCATAGTGACCATCTTCGTTTACCAGGATTGCGTCGCCCCAAGTAATGGTGCTTGCATCGATTGCAGCGCCAGTACCGGTAGCTGGAGCAGAGTATTCAGCAGCAAAAGCGGAAACGGACATGCCCATTACCATAGCAGCTGCAAGCAGTACGGAAAGAACTTTTTTCATAGTCTTTTTTCCTCCTAATTTTTGATAAATTTAATAATTTTATGACGCCAAATTACCATATTAAGGAAGGAAAACACAAAAATATTACGCCTGCTTCTAAGGAAACAGGCGTTTCATTTTAAAGACAATTCAATGTTTCTTTTGCTGCTTTTACACAAGCTGCAATCTCATTCGCAGCGTTCTTTCCATGTTGAGTAATCAGCTCAGCCGGTTCAGCACGCAGCCTCAGTCCATCCGCTTCAGCAGTTGGCACATCAGTCACACAAGGCATCGAGCAAAAGCTTTTAATGGAAGATGGATCACAACCGTCTAAAAGATAAAGGAAGCCTTCTGCGTCTTTTGCAATCTGCTCCATACGCTCTGTTGGAGCTGGTACGATGGCCGACAAAAGTGCAACTCCGTACTCACGACAATATGGCAGAAACTCCTCTTTCTCCTCATACGGAATATCAGAGAAAAACAGTCCATCTACGGCCAATTCTTTACAGGCAGATAAGAAGCGTTCGCAGCCGTAGGAGAACACCACATTGGCATAGGTTGCAAAGATGATAGGAACAGAAATTTCTTTCCGCAAATCCCGCACTAAATCGAAAATCTTGTCTGTGGTTGTGCCACTTCTCAAAGAACGAACACTGGACTGCTGAAGCACAGGCCCCTCTGCTACAGGATCAGAGAAGGGGATATTCAGCTGCAGCAAATCTGCTCCTGCATGAACTGCAGTACGAATGATTTCTGCACTGCTTTCTAAATCCGGATCACCACAGGTCAAGCAAACCATGAGCGCTTTTTTATCGGTAAAAACATTTTGCAGCTTATTCATAAAGATCCTCCCCTCTGTAACGAGCAATGGCCGCACAGTCTTTATCACCACGACCAGACAGATTGACAACAATAATTTGATCTTTTCCCATTGTAGGAGCCAGTTTCATAGCATAGGCAACAGCATGGGCAGATTCAATTGCTGGGATAATTCCCTCAGTGCGCGCCAAATATTCAAAGGCGTTGACCGCCTCATCATCCGTAACAGGCACATAAGAAGCACGGCCTCTGTCGTGGAGATCGGCATGTTCTGGGCCGATGCCCGGGTAATCCAAACCGGCAGAAATCGAGTAAACCGGTGCAATCTGGCCATATTCATCCTGACAGAAGTAGGATTTCATACCATGGAAGATGCCAAGGCGTCCGGTGTTGACTGTCGCTGCTGTTTCGAAGGTGTCGATGCCTCGACCGGCGGCTTCGCAGCCAATCAGCTGCACGCTCTCGTCCTCGATGAAGTGGTAGAAGGCACCAATGGCGTTGGATCCACCGCCAACGCAGGCAATCACCGCATCAGGCAGGCGTCCTTCTTTTTCCATGATCTGCTCTTTGATTTCCTTGGAGATCACTGCCTGAAAATCACGGACAATCGTCGGGAAGGGATGGGGGCCCATGACAGAACCGAGGCAGTAATGGGTATCGGAAATGCGTTTTGTCCACTCCGCCATAGTCTCATTGACAGCATCTTTTAATGTTGCAGTACCACTGGAGACAGGAACAACATCTGCTCCCAGCAGTTTCATGCGGTACACATTCAGCGCCTGTCGTTTGCAGTCCTCGGCTCCCATAAAAACAACGCAGTCCATACCCATCAAAGCAGCCGCAGTGGCCGTAGCAACACCGTGCTGACCGGCGCCGGTCTCCGCGATCAGACGAGTCTTACCCATTTTTTTTGCAAGAAGAGCCTGACCTAAAACATTATTGATTTTGTGTGCTCCGGTGTGGTTCAAGTCTTCTCTCTTCAGATAGATTTTCGCACCGCCCAAGTCTTTCGTCATCTTCTCCGCATAATAGAGACGGGATGGACGACCGGCATAGTTATTGAACAGATCGCTCAGCTCCTGATTAAACTGAGGATCGTTTTTATAAAAGTCGTAGGCTTTTTCCAGCTCATTGACCGCATTCATCAGCGCTTCCGGAATATATTGTCCGCCGTGAATACCGAATCGGCCTTTTGGATTTGTCATACTGCATCCTCCTTTAAAAAGAAAAACTCCTTCGGCTTTCTACCGAAAGAGCTGATAAAATACAAAAGCCCTCGACAGAAAACCACTTCTGTCAAGGACGAATAAATCGATTATCCGCGATGCCACCTTGATTCACAGCCATAGCCAGCTGTACACTCTGCGGGATACCAGCATATCCCCGGCAACTAACGCATGCCCACGCGTTGCAGAATACTCTGTGGTTGCCCACATTTGACTGCACCCTCAGCGGTCCATTTGATGATCTGTGTTTCACCCGACTCTCAGCAACGCGGGCTCTCTGTGGAGGCATAATCACCGTTATCTCCGCTTCAACGGTTTAGTTTATTGAATTGACCTTATTATAGCACCGTACAGATGGGCTGTCAAGACATTTACGGATATTTTTCTACACAGAAAAAAGGCTCCGCGTGGAGTACGGAGCCTTTAAAGTCAATCAATAATTCGATTGAAGGAATTAACTGTGTTAGCAGTTAATTATTTTTTGAGAGCCAGAGCGCCTGCAGCAGCAACGGAAACAACAGCCAGAGC
>JAGALG010000143.1 GCA_017848075.1 Oscillospiraceae bacterium
ATCCTGAGCTGGACTCTGTGGACGCAATGACCATGGAAAAAGGCGATGGTGACTGCGATGTGAATGTGTTCGTGAAGGCAGGAAACCAGACTCTTTGTGTTTCTCTGAAATATGTAGAAGGTTCTGAAAACCCATGGATGGTTGTGAAAACAGCCTTCGGTGGTATCAAAGGTTAAGTTGTCCCAAAAGGGCAGGGTGAAAAGTACCCTGCCCTTTTTTGCTGCCCTGTTATGGACAATGATACCCCTGTAAGCTTCGCTTTTGTGGTGCAATAACCGCAAAACAGTTATTGCACAGGATGTCCAAGGCGATACGCTCTGCAAAATGCATCGCTGCCGCCTGTAATGGACGATGATACCCCTGCAAGCTTCGCTTTTGTGGTATAATAGGGGGGAGAAAAAGGGGGGCGGTTAGATGAAGATTGAACTGCCGCGGCTCAGCGGTGTGGAAACAGAGGGCGGTGACCTGCTGCAAACACTGAAGACAGCTTCCGCAGAAGGTCTTTGTTTTAAAAATCAAGTGATTTCCGGGGAGCTGCTGGAGGATGTGGAGCTGAGAGGCTGTGTGCTCCGCAGCTGTCGGATTTTGGGCGGTCGTCTGACTCGTTTCAGTGCATGGGACTGCTCCTTTGTCAGTTGTGATTTTTCCAGCTGTGTGCTGGAGGATGCCTATTTCCAGAGGGTAGAGTTTTTGGGTTGTAAGCTGAACGGGACGAAATCCATCAGCGCTGTCCTGAAGGATGTGTATTTGGAGGACTGCAACTGCAGACAGTGGAATTTGGCAGCCGGAACGCTGAAAACCGTCGCTTTCAACCGCTGTGATTGCAGCGCAGCGATTTTCAGTCAGTGGAAGTGGAAAAATCTATCCCTCCACGAAAGCCGCCTCAGCGGAGCCACCTTCTTCAAAACACCATTGTCAGGGCTGAATCTGTCCAGCTGCAGCATTGACGGTCTGCTGCTGTCCGGAGAGGAGCTGAAGGGAGTCACCATTGCCTCCCATCAGGCGCAGGATTTGGTAGGTATATTGGGGGTGAAGATCCAATGAATCCACAGATTTTGGTGGATGCCGATGCTTGTCCGGTGGTGGATGAAACCATTGCTGTGGCGAAACGCTTCGGTGTCCCAGTCACTTTGATTACAGATACGGCCCACTGGATGCAGCGTGAGGGCGCAGAGATCATTACTGTAGAGAAGGGCAGCGATTCGGCCGATTTTCGTCTGGTCAACATGGTCCGCAAAGGGGATGTTGTTGTGACACAGGATTACGGTCTGGCAGCTATGGCTTTATCCAAGGGCGCCTATATTCTGAATCAGAACGGCAGTCGTTACACCAATGAGAATATCGACGGCCTTTTGATGAGCCGACATATCGGAAAAAAGATCCGCCGGGCCGGAGGCAGGACAAAGGGTCCTTCGAAACGCACGAAGGAGCAGGACGAACGCTTTGTATCTGCGCTGGAGGCACTGCTGCAGCAGATTTTAGCGATAAATTAGAAGAAAAAACCTGCCGCAACAGCCGGATTTATTGAACTTGCGGCATAATTGTGCTATTCTTATACTATATGCATTTTGGTTTGACCAAGAAAGGAAATGTACCATGGATTATCAGAAATTAGCGGAGCTTCTGTTCCCAAATCTGGAACTGACTCCGGAAGATATTGAAAAACGCTATCCTGCAAGACAGCTGCCGGAAGGCGCGAAAGTGACCCGTGTAGCACCAAGCCCTACCGGCTTCATGCATCTGGGTAACCTGTTCTCCGCGCTGGTTGGCGAGCGTTTGGCTCATCAGAGCAATGGCGTGTTCTTCTTGCGTATTGAAGATACCGACCTGAAACGCGCAGTGGAAGGCGGCGTCGAGACCATCATCAAGGTGTTCAACCGCTTTGGCTTGAACTTTGACGAGGGCGCTGGCGTAGACGATCAGGATATCGGTGCTTACGGTCCATACCGTCAGCGTCAGAGAGCGGAGATCTACCATGTGTTTGCTCGTGAGCTGGTGCTGAAAGGCATGGCATATCCATGCTTCTGCACAGAGGAAGAGCTGACCGCAATGCGTGAGACCCAGCAGGAGCAGAAACTGAACTTCGGTTACTATGGTCAGTGGGCAAAGTGCCGCGATCTGACCTTGGAAGAAATTGAAGCAAACATCAAGGCTGGCAAGCCTTATGTTCTGCGCTTCCGTTCTCCTGGCGATCCTGAAAAACGCATCAAACATAAAGACCTGGTAAAAGGCGATATGGAACTGCCGGAGAATGATCAGGATGTTGTAATCCTGAAATCTGACGGTATTCCAACCTACCACTTTGCTCATGTTGTGGATGACCACTTTATGGGTACGACTCATGTTGTCCGCGGTGAAGAGTGGCTGGCTACCTTGAATATTCATCTGCAGCTGTTCTATGTACTGGGTTGGAAAGCTCCAAAATATGTTCATACCGCTCAGCTGATGAAGATGGACGGCGGCTCCAAACGCAAACTGTCCAAGCGCAAAGACCCAGAGTTGGCACTGGACTTCTATCATGCAGAGGGTTACCCGGTAAAATCCGTGCTGGAATACCTGATGACTCTCCTGAACTCCAACTTTGAGGAATGGAGAATCGCAAACCCAGGCGCAGATTTCCATGACTTCCAGTTCACTACTAACAAAATGAGTGTCAGCGGTTCTCTGTTCGACATTGACAAGCTGCTGGATGTCAGCAAAAATACCGTTTCCCTGATGAGCGCCGAGGAAGTATACGGCTATGTTCTTGACTGGGCAATGCAGAATGACAATGAGCTTTACGGTCTCTTTGCTGCAAATCCGGAAAAAGCAAAAGCGATCCTGGCAATCGGCCGCGGCGGTGCAAAACCAAGAAAAGACATTGCGATTTGGAAAGAAGTCAAAGACTATGTTGCCTTCTTCTATCCAGAGCTTTATGTTCCTGCTGAGGCTTCCGCTTATCCGGAAAATGTGTCGAAAGAGGACTGCAAAGCCATTCTGGAAGGCTATTTGGCCAACTATGATGCAGCAGACGATAACAGCCAGTGGTTCGATAAAGTGCGCTCCATGGGCGAAGCGTTGGGTTATGCAGGAAAACCAAAGGATTACAAAAAGAATCCAGACCAGTACAAAGGCCATGTTGGCGATGTCAGCGGCGTGATCCGTCTGGCAGTTACCGGCAGAACCAATTCCCCGGATCTCTGTGCAGTTATGCAGGTTCTGGGTCAGGAAGAAATGGAGCGCCGCATTCATGACGCCATCGAGATCCTGAAATAAATATGCAACACAGTCACAGGGGGCCTTTGCCCTCTGTGTACTTGTTATATCACTTCCATTCCAAACAAGGAAAATCCAAACAAGAAAGGACGGGATAAGCAATGGCAATGGAAGAAACCTATTCCAATTTTATTCACGACATCATTGACAAAGATCTGGAGGAAGGTCATGTCCAGCAGATCCATACCCGCTTCCCGCCAGAACCAAACGGTTATCTGCACATCGGCAGCGCAAAAGCGATCTGGATCAACTCCAGCACCGCACAGAAATATGGCGGTCTGTTCAACCTGCGTTTTGACGATACCAACCCGGTTCGTGAGGACGACGAATATGTAAAATCCATCGAAGAGGACCTGATCTGGCTGGGAGCAAAACCAAGCGGCGGCATCTACTATGGTTCGGATTACTTCGATAAATGCTATGAGTATGCTCTGCATCTGATCAAAGAGGGCAAAGCCTATGTAGACGATCTGACTGCAGATGAAATGAGAGAATACCGCGGCACTCGGACCGAGCCGGGCAAAGAATCTCCACACCGCAATCGTTCCGTTGAGGAAAATCTGGATCTGTTCCAGAGAATGAAAAACGGCGAGTTTGCTGACGGCAGCAAAACTCTCCGTGCAAAAATCGACATGGCGTCTCCGAACATGAATATGCGAGACCCGGCTATCTACCGCATTGTTCGTGCCCATCATCACAGACAGGGCGACAAATGGTGCATCTATCCTCTGTACGATTATGCACATCCAATTCAGGACGCACTGGAGGGCATTACCCATTCTCTGTGCTCTATCGAATTTGAAAACCACCGTCCATTGTACGAGTGGGTAATCGACAATATTCCGCTGGAAATGGCAGTAAAACCAAAACAGCGTGAGTTTGCCCGTCTGAATGTGACCCATACCGTTATGTCCAAACGCTACCTGCGCGAGCTGGTAGAAACCAAGAAAGTAGACGGCTGGGACGATCCTCGTATGCCTACCCTCTGTGGTCTGCGCCGCCGTGGTTATACTCCAACTGCAATCAATGAGTTCGTAAAACGAGCCGGCGTTGCAAAAGCAGATTCTGTGGTAGATATCGGTCTGCTGGAATACTGCATCCGTGACGAGCTGAACACTTCCGCTCAGCGCCGTGTAGCTGTTCTGAAGCCAATTAAAGTTGTGATCACCAACTATCCAGAGGACAAAGAAGAATTCTTCGAACTGCCAAACATTCCAAAAAATGACGAAGCCGGCATGAGAAAAGTTCCATTCACCCGTGAGCTCTATATTGATGCGGATGACTTTGCAGAGGTACCACCTCCAAAATTCTTCCGTCTGAAACCGGGTGGCGAAGTTCGTCTGATGGGCGCTTACATCATCAAATACGAAGATATCGTAAAAGATGAAAACGGCAATATTGTAGAGATCCATGCTACTGCAGATTTGGAGACCGGTAACGGCAATCCTGTTGACGGCAGAAAGATCAAAGGTACCATTCACTGGGTAAGCGCAAAATATGCCATCGATGCGACTGTTCGCCTCTATGACTACCTGTTCACCCTGGAAAATGTGAACGATGTACCGGAAGGCACCAACTATCTGGACTATCTGAATCCAAACTCTCTGACTGAGCTGTGCGGCTGCAAACTGGAACCAGCTTTGGCAGACTGTGCAGCAGGGGATAAATTCCAGTTTGTTCGTACCGGATACTTCTGCAAGGACAGCAAACAGGAAGGCGTATTCAATCAGATCGTTGGTCTGAAAGATACCTGGTCCAAAGTAAATAAAGAATAAAACCCGCTTTCGATTCTACTATTTTATTCCATCAAGAAAGGCGTGACTGTTTTATGAGCATGTACAAAGAAGCTCTGGCAATGAAAGAATCCATCGTGGCAAACCGCAGACATCTGCACCAGAATCCGGAATTGGGTTTGGAACTGCCAATGACCGCAGCTTTTGTTGAAGAAAAGCTGAAGGAAATGGGCTATGAACCAAAACGCATTGGTGATTGCGGCATCGTGGCTACTGTTGGTAAAGAGGGAGGCAAATGCTTCTTGATCCGTGCGGATATGGATGCGCTGCCAGTACAGGAAGCAACGGATTTGGAATTCAAATCCACCAACGGTTGCATGCACGCCTGCGGCCATGACTGTCATACTGCGAATCTTCTGGGCGCTGCCAAGCTGCTGAAAGATCATGAAGCAGAGCTGGAGGGCATGGTAAAACTGATGTTCCAGCCAGCGGAAGAAACGATGGACGGCGGTAAAATGATGGTGGAAGGCGGCGTGTGCGAAGGTGTTGACGTTGCTATGGGTATGCATGTCTTTGCAGGCATGCCAATGCCTGCCGGCACTGTTGTTATGATGGGTGTGAAAGGCAAAATGGCCGCAGTTGACTGGTTTGAGATCAAGATCACCGGTAAAGGCTGCCACGGTGCTTCTCCAAATAATGGTGTGGATCCGCTGAATGTCATGTCTCATATTCATTTGGCGCTGCAGACGATCAATGCCCGCGAGATGGATCCATCGGATAATATCGTTCTGACCATTGGTCAGATGCACGGTGGCCATACCTCCAATGTTATTCCAAACGATGCTTTTATGACTGGTACGATTCGTACTCTGAAAAATGAGACTCGTGCCATGGTTAAAGCTAGAATGGAAGCGATTGTAGGTGGTATCGCAGCCTCCTTTAATGCAGAAGCTCATGTAGAATGGGGTTCCGGTTGTCCGGTTCTTTCCCATGATCCGGCCATCTATGCAGATGTAAAGGTTGCTCTGAGCACACTGGAAGGTGTTTCTTTTGTTGACCTGGACGATGTGGGTGGTGCAATGACCAGCATGGGTTCTGAAGACTTTGCTTATGTTGCGAATTGTGTACCAAGTGTATTTCTTGGCATTGCAGCAGGTACTCCACAGGAGGGTTACTGCTATCCACAGCATCATCCAAAGGCAATGTTCCATGAAGATGCTCTGCCGGTTGGCGCAGCAACCTATGCTCATGTTGCAATGGAATGGCTGAAACAGCACAAATAAAGCGATAAAAAACGGGCCAAAGAATTATTCTTTGGCCCATTTTTGTAACGCAGGGGGAGTTTTTATCGTTTCTTAGAGAAAAGGGAGGGTTGTGTATGAAAGCGGTGAGCAAATACTTACTTGTGTTGAGCCTTTTATTGATCTTGTCCGCTTGTGCGCCAAAACCGGAAACAGAGGTTGTGCTGGAGCAGGAAGAGATTCCACACACGGAGGAGGGTAAAGTGGAAAATCTCCCCGAACAAAATGAAAGCACTATACCGTCGGTGACCCAGGAAGAAGAAAAGGAAGAACCTGCCGTGTCACAGAAAGAAGAAGCAGAACCGGAGCTTGAGGTAGAGGAAATTCCGCGGGACCCTTTTGTTTCGATTACAGAGGAGGAGCCTGTGATTGAGGAAGAGTCTTCCCAAACCCAGCCGCCTGTACAAGAAATTTTAACTTCCAAAACAGAGGAGCGAGACTTTTGGACCATACGGGAGGAAATGGTGGAGAATGCAGCAGCCTTCCAACAGGAAAATCCCGATACGGTTGGCTGGCTGTATCTCTATGAAACGACCATCGACAGCCCGATCCTGCAGCGGGAAGGGGATAATGACTACTATCTGACCCACAATGATTATCAGCAGGAGGATCGAAATGGAGCTCTTTTTGCCGACTATCAGGATCAATTTACCGGGAGGGACAGCCAGTCCTGGAATCTGGTTCTTTATGGACACAGCAAGGACGAGAACCCGGACGGCGGCGTAGAAAGCAGCCGGGAATACGAGCATTTTACGGAGATCAAGCGCTACCAGGACAAGGCATACTGCGAGCGAAATCCGTATTTCCTCTTTGCGACAACAGACGAAAGCATGGTCTTTGAGGTCTTTGCTGCTTTCCATACTAAAACGGACTTCATTTATAATCTGCCCAATGCGTCCAAAGCCAAGCGTGAGGCGATTTTAGACGAAGCGTTAACAAAAAGTCTCTTTGATTTTGGCGTGGATATTGCCCCGGAGGATCAAATCATGACCCTGTCCACCTGCTGCCGCCGCATTGTACCGACCTATCCCAACGGTTACCGTTTTGTTGTTATGGGTCGTCTGGTGGAGAAAGGGAAGCTGTTGACCTATGAGCGCAGCATCTGTGAAAATCCAACGGCTCTGACAGTGAATAATATTTATGAATAAGCGAACGACCCGCCTCCTGAGAGACGGGTCGTTCTTTGTTTCTTGCATCAAAAGGGAAGGGATACTCTTCTTAACTCTTTCGCAAAGCGATCTTTGGCAGTGACACTGCGGGAGCGTACAGCAGAGGCGGACAAATCCAGCATTTTTCCAATCTCAGCACTGGAAAAGCCCATATATTTCAGTAAAATCAGGTCACGATCCCGCTCTTTGAGGGCATAAAGCGCCTGTCGTACCGACATCTGATCGATCTGCTGATTGCTGCCATCAGGAAGCAAATACGGATCGGCAGGGGAATCTTCATTTTCCATCAGCTCAAAGGTTTGAGGCAGAGCTTTTCGGAAACGGATATGGTCATTCTTCAGATTGACCGCAGCTCGGAATAGCCATGCCTGCCAGTTGTTGGGGGTAAAGTCCGGATGCTGAATTTGGTAAAGCCATAGCTTGAGAAACAACTGTTGGCACAGATCTTCGGCGGTATCCGGATCGAAGCAGGTGCGGAAATAGCGGAACAGAGAGGGCTGAAAACTCTGGTAGACCTGTTCAAAAATCAGTTTATTCATCGTCTTCCAGGAAGTGAGGTACTTTAATACGCAGTCTGCCATCGATCTCAGCACGAAGCTTCATATACGCAGCCAGTTCCTGTGTGCAGCGCACATCACCATCAACGATGAAGTAAGGCATCTTCTCTTTTAACTGCTCCAGACTGACATTTTTGGATACATACAGGTCGCCGTCGATGTCCAGCAGGGTTTTATAATCCAGCAAATCCAGTGTTGCAGCATCCAGCTCAAAATCATCATCGAAGGAAATATAATGCTCATAGTCCAGCGCTTTGCAGCTGCCGGCAACATTGACATTTTTTACAGCGCAGCTTTTTGGATGTTTCAAGCTGCCGGCAATAGACAGGATAGCCTTGCAGTCGTTGCAAACTTCTGTTACCACACAGCTGCCGGAGATGACCAGAAGACCTTCCTGCTGCAGCATGGGGGCACTCAGTCGAGCGCTGCCGTTAATGCTGCGGGTTGGAGCACCAATAGGAAGATAAATTGTATTGGCAATATTGATTTTGGGGATCGCAGCAATGGCGTCCAGAACCTCTGGATCGCCGTTTTCCGGCAGGATCAGGGTAACAACATTCTTTACCTCTTCGATGTTTCTGGCAGCTTCTACGCTGTTGACGTTGCGCAGGTCGGCGATTAACATATTTTTCATAACACTCATAATGACACTCTCCTTTGGAATGGGTGGCTTACATAAGGAAAGACGCCAAAGCCACGCCGATTGTCCATCTTTATTTTATCGTATTTCAGAAAAATTTGCAAAAAAAAGAGGTTCCCAAACGGGAACCTCTTAACAGCATAGGCTGATTTATTTGTTGTACAGATGGCAAGCTACAAAATGACCAGGCTCCACTTCGCGGAGTTCTGGTTTTTCTTTGGAGCAGATATCCATGCACTTATTGCAGCGACCGCTAAAACGGCAACCAGCCGGTGGATTTACCGGGCTTGGAACATCGCCGCTGAGCATAATTTTCTTGCGTTCACGAGAAGTTTTTGGGTCAGCGATCGGAACAGCAGACAGCAAAGCCTGAGTGTATGGGTGCAGTGGTTTTTTGTACAGCTCAGAAGATGGAGACAGCTCAACCATGTTGCCCAGGTACATAACACCGATGCGGTCAGAGATATGTTTTACCATGGACAGGTCATGGGCAATAAAGAGCATGGTCAAATCACGCTCTTTCTGCAGTTTGATCAGCAGGTTGATGATCTGTGCCTGAATGGATACATCCAGTGCGGAGATCGGCTCATCGCAGAAGAGGAATTCCGGGTTTACGGACAGAGCTCTTGCGATACCGATACGCTGACGCTGACCGCCGGAGAACTCATGGACATTTCGCATTGCATGCTCAGCGTTCAGGCCAACCATGTCCAGCAGCTCCAGTACCATGCGCTCTTCTTCTGCCTTATCTTTAGCCAGATGGTGGATGCGGATACCTTCAGCAACAATGTCGTATACTTTCTGATGAGGGTCCAGAGATGCATATGGGTCCTGGAAGATCATCTGTACTTTACCGGAGAAGTCAAAGCGTTCTTTCTTGCTCATTGTATGAACATCTTTGCCCTGATATTTTACTTCGCCGGATGTGCGAGGGATCATACCGATACAGGTTTTACCGCAGGTAGTTTTACCACAGCCGGACTCACCAACGATACCCATAGTTTCTCCTTTATGGATCACAAAGGAGACATCGTCAACTGCTTTCAGTTTGCGTTTTTTACCGGCGTCATAGTATTTACAGAGGTTGGTTACTTCAAGTTCCACTGGTCTGTTATTCATTGTCAGCACCTCCGGTTCGGAATGGGATGCCGCTTACATCGGCGCGAGGATCGTTCAGCCAGCAGGCAACCTCGTGGCCATTGCCCAACTCGGTTACTTCCGGTGCATACTCAGCACAGATATTCATTGCGTAAGGGCAGCGGCTGCAGAATGCACAGCCTTTTGGTGGGTGGATCATGTCAGGGATGGTACCTTCAATGGTAACCAGTTCTTCCTTGTTATCCAGGTCCAGACGAGGAACAGAGTTCATCAGAGCCCAGGTGTATGGATGGCGAGGATCATAGAAGATGTCATCATTGCTGCCTTTTTCCACGATTTTACCGGCATACATAACCACGATGTTATCTGCCATATCAGCAACAACACCCAGGTCGTGGGTGATCATAATGATAGCCATACCCAGTTTTTTCTGCAGCTCTTTCATCAGCTCCAGAATCTGTGCCTGAATGGTTACATCCAATGCGGTGGTTGGCTCGTCAGCGATCAGCAGGCTTGGATTGGTGATCATAGCGGTAGCGATCATAACACGCTGACGCATACCACCGGACAGCTCGTGAGGATATTTCTCCAGACAAGCCTCTGCGTCCGGAATACCAACCAGATCCAGCATGTCTTTTGCTTTTTTGCGGGCTTCGCCGCTTGGCATTTTTGGATTGTGGTTCAGCAGATTTTCCATGATCTGCTTGCCGACTTTCATGGTA
>JAGALG010000144.1 GCA_017848075.1 Oscillospiraceae bacterium
AGAGCCCTGACCGGTAGCAACGATGGATTTTCCAGCCAGATCTTCGATGGACTGGATGGTTTCACCGTTTTCCACGATGTAGAGAACGCCCAGGGTGTTCAGAGCAGCCAGCTGTACAGCGCCCTGAGTTTTATTATAAAGGGTTGCACCAACATTGGTAGGAACAGCAGCGATATCCAGCTCGCCTGCAACAACTTTACCAACGATCTCATCTGCGGCGCCAGCCAGCAGGAACTCGTAGTCATTGGCTGCGGTGCCTGCTGCATCATTTTCCATGATCTGCAGCATACCAAGGGAAGTTGGGCCTTTCAGAGCAGCAATATTGATGGTTACTTTTTCAGCAGGTTCTTCTTTAACCTCAGATTCCTCTTCGGTTTCCTTGTTTTCTTCGGTTGTTTCTTTGTTTTCTTCCTGCTGGGTGTTTTCAGTAGTGGTGTTTTCACTTTCGGTGCTTTCCTGGCTGGAGCAAGCAGCGAAGGACAAGGTCATAATGGCAGCCATCAACAGAGCTGCAAGGCGTTTCAATTTCATGTGATAAATCCTCCTCATGTTCTTTCTCGATTTGGGTTACAGGGCTATGACCGGATCCATTCTTCCAATGCGTCCATATCCAGAATGGTCAGGATTTTACCCTCTTTTTTCAGGAGACCTGCCTGTTCCAATGCATCCATAGCGCGGTACAGAGAGGAACGACCCAGATTCAGCATATCTGCCAACTTGGCATAGGAAATGCCAAGACGGATGGGATTGCCGCTTTCGGCCTGTTCCAACAGATACAGCACCACCTTTTCCTCTGCGGAAACCGCTGTGAATTTATCGATCTTGCGGTTCAGGAAATGGATGCGGGAAGCCAGGAAGGAGATATAGTTCAGGCTGACACGAGGTTCTTCTGTGAAGATCCGGGTCATGGCCTCGCCGGAGAAGAAGGCTACCAAACAATCCGTTTGTGCCCGGACTGTGGTTACATAATGCTTGGAGTGGCTGAACAAAGACGCCACACCAAACCAGCTTCCCGGCTGGAAGGTGTTGAGAATGACACTGCCACGGCCTTTTTCTGCTACAGCACTGCCCTCCAGGAAGAGACCAATGCTTTCCTCAAAATGGTTGGGAGAGTAAATGATCTCCCCTCGGTCAAAGGATCGCAGTTGTACCTCCTGTTCCATCAGTCTGTGCAGAGTTTCCAGCGGCACCGATTGAAAAATTGGGCTTTGGGCAGCCAGCTGCAGCTGTTCCACTGTCAGACAGATGTTCTCGCTCTTCATATGATTACCTCCAAAAAGTGTCCCAAATGATACATTGATTATACACAAAAAAAGTAGATTTGTCAATAGAATTGTCCCAAATAATACAAAACAACAAAGCCCCATCGTAAGATGGGGCTTTGTTTCAGAAAAATCTTAATCCAGTTCCAGCATACCGGTGTAAAGCTGGTAGTATTTGCCGCCTTTGGCGATCAAATCATCGTGGTCGCCGCGTTCGATGATACGGCCGTTTTCCAGTACCATGATCGCATTTGCATTGCGTACCGTAGACAAACGGTGTGCAATGACAAATACGGTTCGACCAGCCATCAACTGATCCATACCTCTGCTGATAAGGGATTCCGTGCGGGTATCGATGGAGCTGGTTGCTTCATCCAGGATCAGAACCGGAGGATCGGCAACAGCAGCTCTTGCGATCGCCAGCAGCTGACGCTGTCCCTGGCTCAGGTTTGCACCGTCAGAAGTCAGAACAGTATCGTAACCCTGTGGCAAATGCATGATAAAGTTATGGGCATTCGCCAGTTTTGCTGCAGCAATGACCTGTTCATCGCTGGCTTCCAGATTACCGTAGCGGATATTTTCCATAACGGTACCGGTAAACAGGTGGGTATCCTGCAGTACCATAGCCATGGAACGGCGCAGGTCGTCTTTCTTGATCTTTTCAATATTGATGCCGTCGTAACGGATCTTACCGGAGTTCAGCTCATAGAAGCGGGTCAACAGGTTGGTAATAGTGGTCTTACCGGCACCGGTAGAGCCAACAAAAGCGATTTTCTGGCCGGGTTTCGCATAAAGGCTCAGATCATGGAGAACCGTTTTGTTTGGAACATAGCCAAAGGTCATATTCTCAAATCGAACATCACCCCTGACCTCGGTGTAGGTCAAAGTACCATCGTGGTGAGGGTGCTTCCATGCCCAGATACCGGTACGCTTATCACTTTCGATCAGGTTGCCGTCAGCATCTTTTTCTGCGTAAACCAGAGTAACATAACCGTCGTCCTCTTCCGGAGGGCTGTCGATCAGAGCGAAGATGCGCTCTGCACCAGCCAGAGCAGCAAAGATGTTGTTGAACTGCTGGGAAATCTGAGTGATCGGCTGGAAGAAGGAACGAGTGTACTGCAGGAAGGAAGCGATCGAACCGATATCCAGCATGCCGTTGATGGTCATGATTGCACCGACTGCAGCGGTAATGGCGTAGTTGAAGTAGGACAGGTTACCCATGATTGGCATAAGGATGTTTGCGTTGGTGTTTGCCATGGTAGCAGCCTGACGCATTTCCTCGTTGAGCTTATTAAAGTCCTCTTTTACAGCTGGTTCGTGGCAGAATACTTTTACGACCTTTTGACCCTCGATCATTTCTTCGATGTAACCATTGACAGCGCCGACAGCGGCCTGCTGGCGTTTGAAAGCGCGAGCAGAGCGGCCGCCGATGGTCTTGATCACAAAGAAGATGACAAAGAGCATAGCGATTACGAGCAAGGTCAGCCATGGGCTGAGGATCAGCATCATGGTGAAGGTGCCCACAACGGAGACAGAGGAGGTAATGACATTGGTCAGACCGCCGCTGATCATCTCACGAACCACATCCACATCGTTGGTGTAGCGGCTCATCAGCTCGCCGTGGGTGTGTGTATCAAAGTAGGAAATTGGCAGATCCTGCATGTGATTGAACAGGTCTCGACGGATCGCATTTAGAGTGCTGTTGGAAACAGTAACCATCAGTCGGTTGGTGCAGTAAGTTGCAACAGCACCGGCCAGATAAACACAGCCTAAAAAGACCAGAGCCTGCAGGAAAGCGGATAGATCCGGGTTATTCTGTCCGATAGCAGGAACAATGTGATCGTTGATCAGCGGTTTCAGCATGTAAGTACCGATGATACCGGCGGAAGAGCTGACAAGCAGACAGCAGACAACGATCAGAAGTCTCCATGTGGAGCCTTTCATGTAGGAGAAGACGCGAGCCAGCGCCTTCACAGGATTCGTAGGTTTTTGATAACCATGACGGGGTGGTGGCATTAGGCTTTCGCTCCTTCCTGTTGAGATTCGTAAACTTCACGGTAGATTTCGTTGGTGGCGATCAGTTCATCGTGGGTACCAATGCCGTTGATCTTACCGTCGTCCATAACAATGATTTTATCTGCATCGCTGACAGAGGAAATACGCTGTGCGATGATGATTGTAGTAGTGTCTGCCAGTTTTTCGCGGAATGCCGCACGGATGTGTGCGTCGGTAGCAGTATCAACGGCAGAGGTGCTGTCATCCAGAATGATGATTTTCGGCTTTTTCAGCAGTGCTCTGGCAATGCACAGACGCTGTTTCTGTCCGCCGGAAACATTGACACCGCCCTGTCCCAGATCAGTCTCGTAGCCTTCCGGGAAGGAAGTAACAAAGCTGTCTGCCTGGGCAGCCTGACAGGCTTCCCGAATCTCTTCAACGCTAGCGTCAGCATCGCCCCAACGGAGGTTGCTGTTGATGGAACCGGAGAAAAGAACATTTTTCTGAAGCACCATACCTACTGCATCACGGAGCACATTCAGCTTATAATCACGGACATCGTGACCGCCGACCAGTACACGGCCCTCCAATGCGTCGTAGAGGCGTGGGATCAGCTGTACCAAAGTGGTCTTGGAAGAACCGGTACCACCGATAATACCGATGGTTTCACCGGACTTGATCTCCAGATTGATATTGTCCAGAACGGTATTGTTCGGGTCTTTATAGTAGGAGAAGGATACATTTTCAAAAACGATGGAGCCATCCTCTACCTGTACTTCTGCGGAAGCGCTGTCATCGTTGATGTCGATCTCCTCATGAAGAACTTCGGAAATACGCTGCATGGATGCGCGGGACATGACCATATTGATAAAGATCATGGTGATCATCATCAGGGACATGAGAATCTGAGTAACATAGCTGATGAAGGCCATCAAATCACCGGTCTGCATGGAGCCGACAATGATCTGTTTTCCGCCGAACCAAAGGATGGCAATAATACAGGAATAAATGGTGATCTGCATGATTGGTGCATTGAAAGCCAGCACCTTTTCTGCGCGCACAGAGTAGTCCTGCAGTTCATCCAAAGCTTCATCGAATTTTTCAATCTCATGGTCACCGCGCACAAAGGCCTTAACTACGCGAATGGATACCAGGTTTTCCTGTACGGTAGCGTTCATGGTATCGAATTTTTTCATCATAGCCCGGAAGCGGGGATATGTTGTGGTGGCGATAATACCCAGAGAGGTGCCGAGGAAGGGGATCGCTACCAGGAAGATAATAGCCAGACTGCTGTTGATCTGGAAGGCCATGTAGGTTGCCATTACCATCATCAATGGGGCGCGGACAGCCATTCGCAGCAGCATCATAAAGGCCATCTGGATTCGGTTGACATCCGTGGTCATGCGGGTCACCAGAGAGGCAGTGCTGAATTTGTCAATGTTTGCGAAAGAGTAGTCCTGTACCCGGCTGAACATGTCTTTTCTCAGCTCAGCAGCAAAGCCCATACTGGCTCGTGCGCCGAATACAGAGGCCAAAGCACCAAAAGCCAAAGAAAACAGCGCCATCAGCATCATGGACAAACCAACCTGCAGTACATAGCGAATATCCTGATTCGGGATACCAATGTCCACGATATTGGACATCAGCACTGGGATCCGGGTCTCCAGCAGTACTTCGCCAACAATACACAGTGGAGTCAGCAAAGCAGCCAGCCAGTACTTTTTCGCATAGGGCAAAAATGTTTTAAGCAATGATTGTTCCTCCTTTTACATGGAATTAGTTGTCGTGACGATCGCGGGATTCCATATCCTTCACCATCTGCATCAGAGAGAAGTTATTGGCATTGCGAACCTCGTCACTGGCCATATTGTTGATCAGGCGACTCAGGAAAGATGAAAACTGTTCCAACTCTTCTTCAGAAAAACCGGCATAGATCTGATCGTCCAGCTGCTCAAATAACTTGCGGCAGCGTTCTGCCAGTTCTTCCCCCGAGGGGGTAAGGGTCAGACGATTCTGACGCATATCGTTTTCGTTGGATTCCTTTTTCACGATACCATCCCGCACCATGCGTTTTACCATGACAGCAACGCTGGGAGGAGAGATTTTAATAAAATCAGCCACTTCTTTTTGGGTGCAGCCGGGATGCAGCATAATATAGCGCATAGCAGGTA
>JAGALG010000145.1 GCA_017848075.1 Oscillospiraceae bacterium
AGCATCTAAGCGTGAAGCCGCTCCTGAGATAAGATATCCCACTGCATAAGCAGGTAAGACCCCTTGAAGACTACAAGGTTGATAGGTTGCAGGTGTAAGCATGGTGACATGTTCAGCTTGGCAATACTAATCGGTCGAGGGCTTGACCAAGTGTAAATTTGGTTCGAAAAGAAAAGTGTTCTTGTTCAATGAAAGTCAATGTTAAAGTCGGTGTTACTGGCGATGAGGATTCACCTGTTCCCATTCCGAACACAGAAGTTAAGCTCATCAGTGTCGAAGATACTTGGCGGGTGACTGCCTGGGAAAATAGAGCGATGCCGACATGTTTAATCCCCTATCCGTTTGGATGGGGGATTTTTTTATGCCAGTTTTACTGGATTCTTTACAATTTGCATTAGAAAGGCCAAAGAGCTGTGACATAGGTCGTAATCGTTGATTGATAGATCACTGTCCATACAATCCAGCATTTCATAATATAAATTTTGAGAGTTTTCTTTGGAAAGTAAAATCAAAGCTCGTTCACAAATGCTTTGCAGTAAAAGAGAAAACTGCTGAGTATAATCATCCTTTTTTTCAATTTCACTGAGATAGTGTAAAATTTGTTCTCCGTCAAGATGTTGAAGGCCACGGCCCAAGGATATGGTCATGTTCGCTTCTGTGTAAATCAGTGGTTCGTTTAATTGAATTGGCACGGTTCCCAAGAGATCGATAAACTTTTCAAATTGCTGGTCATTGACAACGATATAGCGATCAGAAGTCAAATTCAACTGCTCTTTTACGGCAGATTCTTTCCCTTTTGACCAAACACTCGCTAAGTTTTCCCCGTTAACCATAAGATCAGGTGGAAAAGTTTTCAGCAAAACATAGCCCTCAGTAGGCAGAAAAGACAGTAGGACAGCGCTTCGCAGTTTTTCTTGTTGATGTACAATTAAAATGGATAATCCATCCTCTTCCTGAGGAACAGATATATGCTGTAAAGTCCGATTATCCGGTTGACGGGAATAAGGATGAACCCATAAAACAGTTGCCATAATGATCAACGAAAGACAGAAAAAGGCGAGAGGAAAAGTGAAGAAAAAGATTTTTAGAGAGCGCACACTGTCACCTCCAAGAAGAATTTGCAAAAAATGATTCACAGAGGTAGTTTTTGTGATATAATACAATATATACCCAAAAAGAAAAGAAAACGCTCTTTTTCTTTCGTAGGAGGTTATTCTTTTGAAACGCTATCTTTCTCATAGTGCAGAAGAAACGGAACAGATTGCAGAGGCATTTGCCAAGGAACTGCACAGCGGCGATGTTATCGCATATCGTGGCCCGATGGGCGCCGGAAAAACTGCATTTACCCGTGGTTTAGCGCGGGGACTGGGACTGGAGGATCATGTGTCCAGTCCAACTTTTGCGCTGGTACATCAGTACGGCTCCGGTGCAAAAGCATTGTATCATTTTGATATGTACCGTGTGGAAGGTTTCGACGATCTGTATTCCACTGGCTTCTTTGATTATCTTGACTTTGGCGGTATTCTTGCCATTGAATGGAGCGAAAATATTGAAAATGCACTCCCGGAGGGAACGATCTTTGTCACACTGAATAAGTTAGAAGATGACCCGGACAAAAGGGAGATTATCATGGAAGGAGGCTCCCGATTTTGAAGATCTTAGCGTTGGATACTTCTTCGCAGGCAGCATCCTGTGCCCTGTTGGAGGATGAGCATCCTATTGGCACTTTCTACATTGATGCCAAACTGACCCACAGTCAGACGATTCTGCCTATGGTTGAAAATGTATTGACTGCCTGTCAACAGAAGCTGCAGGATGTGGATTTGTTTGTGGTAAGCAATGGCCCAGGCTCTTTTACCGGCCTGAGAATCGGTACAGCTGCCGTAAAGGGTATGGCTCATGCACTGAAAAAGCCTTGCATTGGCCTTTCTACCTTGGAGGGCTTGGCTTACAACATGATTGGTCATAGCGGAATTGTCTGTGCAGTCATGGATGCGCGTTGCAATCAGGTATATACCGCACTCTTTGATTTAGACAATGGAATGCAGCGTATTACAGAAGACCTGGCGATTCCTTTGGAAGAACTGAAAAAAATCATAAAAAATCAAGAAAAAAGCGTAGTTTTAGTTGGAGATGGCGCAGTTTTATGTTACAATAGCATAGTAGAAGAAGATCGGGATGACCTAATCCTGGCTCCTGCTCATCAGCGGCTGCAGAATGCGTATAGCGTTGGTTTGGCTGCTTTACGAGCCCATCTGCAGGAAGCAGCTCCGGCAAGAGAACTGGTTCCAGCTTATCTCCGCCTGCCACAGGCTCAGAGAGAGCTACTGAAAAAGCAACAACAATAGGAAGGAACGGCATTGACCGTTTAGGAGGGTTTGATATGATCGTTATTGGTTCTGATCACGGCGGATTCGCCCTGAAAGAAGAAATCAAAAAACATCTGGAAGCAAGAGAAATCGCTTATACTGATGTTGGCTGCTATGACAGCAACTCGGTAGATTACCCAGATATCGCAAAAGCTGCCTGCGAAAAAATTATCAGCGGTGAATGCGATAAAGGTCTGCTGTTCTGCGGTACCGGTGTTGGTATCTCTATTGCTGCCAATAAAATGAAAGGAATCCGCGCTTGCTGCTGCTCCGATCCATACAGTGCAAAACTGACCCGCATGCATAACAATGCCAATGTTCTCTGCATGGGCGGCCGCGTGGTATCTGCAGGTCTGGCTGAAATGATGGTAGACCTGTTCCTGGACACTGAATTTGAAGGCGGACGCCATCAGCGCCGCATCGATAAAATCACTGCCATTGAAAATGAGCAGTAAGATCATCTGACTGGAGGAAAGACTTATGACACCATTCATTATGGACCACCCACTGATTCAGCACAAAATCACCCTGCTCCGCGATAAAAACACCGGCTCCAAAGAGTTCCGTGAACTGATCAGCGAAGTTACCATGCTCATGTGCTATGAAGCAACCCGCGATCTTCCTCTCAAACAGGTTGAGATCGAGACCCCAATGGCTGTGACCAAAGCAAATGTTATCTCCGGCCGCAAACTGGCTATCGTTCCAATTCTGCGTGCAGGCATCGGTATGGTTGATGGTATTCTGAACCTGCTGCCAGCTGCAAAAGTTGGCCATATTGGTCTGTATCGTGACCACGATACCCATGAGCCTGTAGAATACTACTGCAAACTGCCAAGCGATATTGCAGAACGCGAAGTTATCGTTCTGGATCCAATGCTGGCTACCGGTGGTTCTGCTATTGATGCAATCACCAAAATCAAAGACCGTGGCGTGAAACAGGTAAAATTCATGTGCATCATTGCTGCTCCGGAAGGTCTGGAAGCTCTGATCGAGGCACATCCTGATGTGCAGGTTTACTGCGGCGCACTGGATGGTCATCTGAATGAAGACAAGTACATCATTCCAGGTCTGGGCGATGCCGGCGACCGTATCTTCGGCACCAAATAGTGAAACAATAAGGGTCCTCTCCTGCAGCTGCAGGAGAGGATTTTTAAAAAATATGATCATTTCGTAAAAGAGGGAAAAGAATGCAGAAAGAAATTACCTGCACCGAATGTGCCAATCGCTGCCGACTTTTGGTTGAGCAGCAGGGCGATGAGATCTTGGTTCAGGGGAATCGCTGTCCACGAGGCTTGAAATCCGGCCGAGAGGAATTCCTTGGTGAGCGTGTCACGGTACATGGTTTTGTTCGTTCCTCTGTGGAGGGTGTGGAGAAAATCCCGGTGCAGACCAGTAAACCGGTGGCCAAGGGCATGGTTTATAAGGTTACTCTGGCGATCAAGAGGGTAAAGGTCACGGTTCCGGTGACTGCTGGAACGATTCTGGTTGAAAATATTAGCAGTACCGGCGCTGACCTGATTGTCAGTGAACAGGAGTAAGGAGAGAACTCATGACAGATTTGCTGATCGAGCAGGAAGATCTTTGGACTCACCTGCAGCAGACAGAAAAGCCCATCGTCATCTATGGCATGGGAGACGGTGCCCTGAAAATCATGCGGGTTCTGGACCAATACCAAATTCCTCTAAAAGGGATTTTTGCTAGTGACGGTTTTGTTCGAGGTCATTCCTTTGAAGGTTTCCCGGTAAAGCGACTGGCCGATATGGAAGAGGAGTTGGGTGACTTTATTATCCTGATGGCTTTTGCTATTCACGATGAAGAAACAACAGCGATGATTCATCGAATTGCTCAAAAGCATGAATTCTATGCTCCGGATGTACCAGTTGCCGGAGAAAATCTATTCACAATGGATTTTTATCGGGAGCATCAGAAGGAATTTGAAAAGGTCTATCAGCTTCTGGCCGATGAACAGTCCCGTATTGTGTACCGGGATATTCTCAATTTTAAGGTCAGTGGTAAACTGCCTTATTTAACCCACTGTGAAACGGCAGTGGAAGAAGCCTATGCCAATATCATCTGTCCTAATGAGGAGGAAGATTATGTGGATTTAGGCGCATATAAGGGAGATACCATTCAGGAATTGCTGCGCTTTACCAATGGGAAAGTGCAGTCTGTGACGGCGTTTGAACCGGATCGGAAAAATTATAAAAAACTCTGCCTCAATGTGGAGGCAATGGGACTTAGTCAAAAGGCGAATTTGCTCAATGCTGCGGCTTATAAAGAAAGCGGCACAATGCTCTTTTCCAATAAAGCAGGACGACAGTCGGCTCTGTCCAGCACGCAGGGAATCGAAACTCCTGTCAATTCTTTGGACAATGTGATGGAAGGCAGACGGGTATCCTTCATCAATATGGATGTAGAGGGAGCAGAAAAGGAAGCCATTGAGGGCTGTCGCAAAACCATTGAAACTTGGACACCTCGGATGCTGATCTCGGCTTACCATCGCAGCGAGGATT
This sequence comes from Oscillospiraceae bacterium, assembly GCA_017848075.1. Classification (GTDB taxonomy): domain Bacteria; phylum Bacillota; class Clostridia; order Oscillospirales; family Ruminococcaceae; genus Negativibacillus. The sequence goes on from JAGALG010000145.1 coordinate 4,883, forward strand.
TGTATGCTTTGCCACTGCAGATTTTGCAGATCCGTCCGGACTATCGTATTTATTTCCGACACTATCGTTATATTCCGGCTTGGGATACCAATCTGTATTGTATTCCTTAAAAATACAGAGAGAAAGCTGCAGAAAGCGGCAGAATTCTTGACACAAGCTCTTGGAGTATAGTAAAATATTAAGATGGAGAAGCTTCAAAATCATTGGGATTTTGGGGCTTTGCGCTGCAAATGAAAGCGGCACAAAGGATCTATGTAAGAAAGGAGCGGATGGACTTGATCAAAAGCATGACCGGCTTTGGCCGTGCGCAGAAGGTGTTCGCCAACAAAGAGATCACCGTTGAGATCCGTTCGGTAAATCATCGCTATTTTGAATTCTCTGCTCGTGTGCCGAGAGCCTACTCTTATTTGGAAGAACGACTGAAAAGCCATCTGAAAACCACGATTTCCCGTGGTAAAATTGAAGCCAGTGTCATGATCGCGGCAGTAGAAGGGGAAACCACTTCGGTTGTCCGTATCAATCAGGGCTTGGCGAAGGCTTATTTGGATGCTCTGAAATCTTTGTCTGAAGAACTGCAGGTGCGCAACGATGTGACCGTTTCTCAGCTGGCTCGCTTCTCTGATATCTTTACTGTCAGCAAAGCGGAAGAAGATGAGGACGAAATCTGGGCCATGGTACAGGAAACTGCAGATGAAGCGGTACAGCGCTTTGTCGCTATGCGTACTTTGGAAGGCGAGAAGATGGAGCAGGATCTTTTGAACCGACTGATCAACATCGAAAACTGGGTAGCACAGGTGGAAGAACAGTCTCCAAAAACATTGGAAAATTATCGTACTCGTTTGAAAGCGAAAATGGACGAGATTCTGGGCGACAAATCCATTGATGATGCAAGGATTTTGGCAGAAGCAGCTATTTTTGCAGATAAGATTGCTGTGGATGAAGAAACCGTCCGCCTGAGAAGCCATATCAAACAGTTCCGTGAAATTCTAAAAGCAGAAGAACCGGTGGGCCGCAAGCTGGACTTCCTGGTACAGGAGTTCAATCGTGAGACCAACACCATCGGCTCCAAAGCACAGGATGTCAACATTGCGAAAATTGTTGTGGATATCAAATCTGAGATCGAGAAGATCAGAGAACAGATCCAGAACATCGAATAGAGGGCAAGAATATGGCTGTGATCGAAAATAAATGGAAAAAAATGAAGACCATCCAGTATGTGTGCATGGGTCTGTCCCTTGTATGCTGGGTGATCGTGATTCTCCCGCTGATCGCGGAATTTGCCGGAGCCCTCAGCATTGCTGCCTTTGTGGCGGCTAATATGTGGATCGTGCCTTTGGCGCTGATTGGTGCCATAGGATTTATGTTTGCCGACTTTATGATCGGCTATCGCATTTATGTCCATGAAAAAGAGGAAAAACATGGCCCTCGCGTTCATCATAAGCGGAGAAAAAAATAATGGGACGAATCAATTTGTCTTTCGGACATCTGGAGGGAGAGCGCTCCAATTCCAGATTAAAATACCAGCGGATCGAGACCTCAACAATGGGGATCCTGCTTTTGCTGGGAAATACAGTGGCTGTTTTCGGAGCGTTGTTTGCTCTTCTGAACAGTCTGTGTCAGAGGAAACGATAAGGAGGAAGTCAACATGAAGCTGATCAATATCGGTTTTGGCAATATGGTATCTGCCAACCGTCTGATTGCTATCGTCAGCCCGGAATCTGCCCCCATCAAGCGTATCATCACAGAAGCCAGAGAGCGTGGCGATTTGATCGATGCTACCTATGGCCGCAGAACCCGCGCCGTGATTATCATGGACAGCGACCATGTCATCCTCTCCGCCGTACAGCCGGAAACGGTTGCCAATCGTGTGGACGATGAGGACGATGCAGCAGAGGAGATGGAAGATGATGAATAAAGGCCAGTTGATCGTTTTTTCCGGCCCCAGTGGTGTGGGCAAAGGTACGGTTCTGAAAGAGTTTCTACAGCACCGGGATAATGTTTCTCTGTCTATTTCTGCAACGACCCGTCAGCCAAGACCGGGCGAGGAAAATGCTGTGCACTACTACTTCCTGACCCGTGAGGAATTTGAACAGCGCATTGCAGAAAACAATATGCTGGAATATGCCCAGTACAATGGCAACTACTATGGTACTCCGAAAGATAAAGTGGAGGAAGCACTGGAACAGGGCCGGGATATCATTCTGGAGATCGAAGTGCAGGGCGCGCTCCTGGTTAAGGAAAAATGCCCCAATGCACTGCTGGTGTTTGTTATGCCTCCATCCTGGCAGGAGCTGCGTGACCGCTTGACAGGCCGCGGCACCGAAGATGCCGAAACAATTGAGAAACGCCTGAATATCGCTCAGGGCGAGCTGAAACAGGCCATTCACTATGATTACATCCTGGTGAATGATCAGGTGGAAGCCGCTGCAAAGCGTTTGGAACATATTATGGAATCCGGCCGTTGCCGGATCGTGGAAATGAAAGATTTTATCAGAGAGGTGGATCAACATGCTTAGACCAACTATGGCACAGATTCTCAGAGAAGGAGAAAGCGCTTATGCTTTCGTTGTTGCAGTAGCAAGACGCGCTCGCGAATTGGCAGATGAAGCAGAAGCAGCTGGATCTCCACTGGAGATCAAACCAGTTACTGCTGCTCTTGGCGAATTTGCAAACGGCAAAGCAAAAGTAAGCGAGCTGGTAAAAACCAGAGACGCAGAATAAAACCGGGAAGGGGGAGGAAAAAGCATGGCGCTTTTGGCGAATGTGGTTGTTGAAAAAACAACCTATGCTTTTGACAGCCCCTTTTCTTATTCTGTCCCTCCTGCGTTAGAGCAGGAGATTCGTCCCGGCTGTCGGGTCATGGTTCCTTTCGGCAGTGGCAATCGAAAACGACAGGGATTGGTTTTGGAGCTGAAAGAAGAACAGCTGGACATGGCCTTGAAGGAAGTCGCTTCCTTAGTAGACCGGGAACCGATCCTCAATCAGGAGCAGCTGCAGCTGCTGCATTTGCTTCATGATCGGGTTTTCTGCACATATTATGACGCTATGAAGGTACTGATCCCGTCAGGCTTGGGTCTTAAGGTGAATA
>JAGALG010000146.1 GCA_017848075.1 Oscillospiraceae bacterium
AGGCGTTGCTACCATGAAACCAGCAATCGAAGGTCTGGACAAAAACATTATTCTGGTATGCTACTCCGGTAAACGCTACGCACAGGCTACCACCAATGTACTGTCTGCACTGGGCTACGATATGTCCAAAGTTTACACTCTGGAAGGCGGCTTCACCGCTTGGTCCGAGGCTGGCAAAGCTACCTCCGCTGCAGAAGTTGCTGTTGTTGCTCCTGCAGAAGATGTTGCAATGCAGTACATCTCTGTTGCTGACGCTGCAAAAGTTCTGAACGACGATTCCTATGTATTCTTCGATGTTCGTAAAGCTGCTGACTCCTCTGCTGCAACCATTCCAGGCGCACTGGCTTACGATATGGACGCTGCAAAAGAAGGCGACTTCGAAGCAGGCGTTGCTACCATGAAACCAGCAATCGAAGGTCTGGACAAAAACATTATTCTGGTATGCTACTCCGGTAAACGCTACGCACAGGCTACCACCAATGTGCTGTCTGCACTGGGCTACGATATGTCCAAAGTTTACACTCTGGAAGGCGGTTTCACCGCTTGGTCCGAAGGTATCGAAGATGTTGCAATGCAGTACAAAACTGTAGAAGAAGCTGCAGCTCTGCTGGAAGACGATTCCTATGTATTCTTTGATGTTCGTAAAGCAGCTGACTCTTCTGCTGCAACCATTCCAGGTGCACTGGCTTACGACATGGACGCTGCAAAAGAAGGCGACTTCAATGCAGGTATCGCTACCATGCTGGAAGCTACCAAAGATCTGGACAAAAACATTATCATCGTATGCTACTCCGGTAAACGCTATGCACAGGCTACCACCAACGCACTGTCTGCACTGGGCTACGATATGTCCAAAGTTTACACTCTGGAAGGCGGCTTCACCGCTTGGTCCGAAGCTAACAAATAATTCCTGTTTCAAAATCCCCTGACAGGAAAATATTGAGTTTTAACCGGAGAGGCACAGCTTTAGTGATGCCTCTCCGGTTTTTAACTGAATACGCTGGTGCTTATAAAAATAGATGCAATTGTAAATCAATGTTCTAGTCTCGTCAAAAATAGTGGGAAGTTGTCTATAAATGCACTCGAGTTTTAAGAATTGAGAAGAAATTTCCTGCTGCGGCATCGTCATAGCAGTTTTGACATGGAGGGCGTTATTCCATATTCATTATTTATCTCAAAGTATACTGAGAGCCAAGGTCGCTGTGGAGCTGCAACTCCGCAACGACCTTCTTTTCTTCACAATAAGACGGATGGTATCCAATTTGTGTTTAGACATGATAACACCCCCTGATGTAGTAATTATATTCTCTACATCAGGGGGCTTTTATCTATTGTCCGTTTTTACAGAACCTATTCACATGACCAGGGGGGCTTTTTGTGTATTAAAATTGAAATATTCTCCTGCTTATCAGAGGTTGACAAGTGGTAAGACAATAGTCCATGATATGCTGAATTACAGGTGAAAATATCGAAGAGCTACATGGACTATTGATGCTGAAAGAAAATGGAAGGAATGGATGTTGATGAGAAGAATAAACGGATATGTGCGTGTAAGCACAAAAGAGCAAAATGAAGACAGACAACGAATTGCCTTGCAAGAAGTTGGTGTAGAAGAAAAAAATATTTATATAGATAAACAATCTGGAAAGAATTTTGAGCGCCCGCAGTACCAAAAACTTTTGCGGAAAATAAAAAAAGACGATCTGCTCTATATCAAGAGCATTGATCGATTGGGACGCAACTATGAGGAGATTTTACAGCAATGGCGCATTATCACAAAGAACAAGGGAGTTGATATTGTTGTATTGGATATGCCGCTTTTGGACACCCGGAGAGGCAAAGATTTAATGGGCACCTTTTTATCCGATATTGTATTGCAAGTGCTATCATTTGTGGCAGAAAATGAGCGCACTAATATTCGACAACGGCAAGCTGAGGGGATCGCGGCGGCAAAGGCAAGGGGAGTAAAGTTTGGGAGACCCCAAAAACCATTGCCGGAAAACTTTTTTATCGTCTATCAGCAGTGGAAAAGCGGGAAAATGACGGGAGTGGCTGCTGCACAAGAATGTGGTATGCCGCTTTCGACCTTCCGGTATCGATCTGAAATTTTACAGAAATACTAAATAATTATAGATATAGTTTTTTTTGGGAATGTGTACTTTTTCGTTACAGTTATTATGCATATTTTATAGTAAAAATATAGGGTAAATTGTATAAAATTATACATTTTGTATGTACTTTTCAATAAAGTGTGCTATAATATAAGAGCATTAACATCTTGTAAAAAAGTACAACTTTTTGTAAATTGGTACATTTTGAGAAGGAAATTGTCAATAGCAGTTGCCAAAAAGAATATGTGATTTTTATGAGGTGATATAAAATTTTATAAAAAGGAGTTTAGACAGCAATGAGATTCCAATCAAAAACAAAAAAAATGCTTTCCAAGTCGTTTGCTAGTCTGATGGCATTGGCTATGGTGGTAACTTCACTGCCTGTAACTGCCGTTGCAGCAGGCGGTGCAAGAGCTGAAGTTTCTCCGGAAAGCTATCAGAGTGCTCAAATTGTCTCTCAGATGAATCGCCAAGGAGGCTTGGTGGGCTTCCAAGGAGAGTACGAGCTGGGAGAAAGTGACAATTTGATTTCTGTTATTGTTGAATTTGCGCACCAACCAGCCGCTCTGGCACAGGCTATTGAAGAAGCAAATGGTGAAAGAGTAACAGGTACTAACAGTTTGGAGAAATTGGCCAAGCAGGATAAAGAGAACTTCTATAAAGCTCTCGAAGGTATTCGCTATACTGTAGAATATGAATATAATTTAGCCCTGAATGGTGTTTCTGTTCAAGTACCAGAGCATTTTGTAGACGATATTGCAGATTTGGATTGTGTATTTGCCGTATATCCAAACGAGATATACGAAAATGTTGTCCCTAATGATGGTATTTCTACCTTCGCCGTGAGATCTAATCAGTTTGTAGAAGGTATGGCAGATAGCCGTGCTTATCTGGAAATTCAAGCCCTCCACGAAGAAGGCATTACAGGTAAAGGTGTTACTGTTGGTGTGATTGATACCGGTATTGATTATAATCACCCGGATCTGAAGGATGTCTTTGCATCCACACGCCCTTCTGGTGTGGTATTGAGTGATGATGAACTGCTGAATGGCAAGTTTGTTGGACGAAATTACATTGATAATGGAAATGGTGCCAACGACCCACTGGATGATCAGGGTCATGGTACTCATGTTGCTGGTACAATTGCTGCTCGCAATAATGCAGAGACTGATATCAGTGCCTTGGGTCTTGCACCGGAATCTACGATTATCTCCTATAAAGTTATTAACGCAGCAGATAGTTGCAATGCCAATGATGTTATTGCAGCTATGGAGGATGCAGTAGAAGATGGTTGTGAGATCATCAGCATGTCTTTGGGCTGGAGCGATGTAAACCATGGTTCTCATGCTACTACCATTTCGTTGAATAGCTTGGCTTTACAGAATGAGGATGTTCTGTTTGTTGTTTGTGCCGGTAACAGTGGACCAAGTTCCTATACTATTTGGTCTCCTGCAGCCTCTCCACTGGCACTGACTGTTGCTAATGCCAGAATCCCTTCTCTCAATCGTTTGCTCACCTTGACTACTGTAGAAGTAGAAGAACCTGAAGTTATCTTGGATGAAGCATCGGAGGAACCATCTGAAGATCCATCCGAGGAACCATCTGAAGAACCATCCGAGGAACCATCTGAAGAACCATCTGAAGAACCATCCGAGGAACCGTCTGAAGAACTATCCGAGGAACCATCTGAAGAACCATCCGAGGAACCATCTGAAGAACCATCCGAGGAACCATCTGAAGAACCATCTGAAGAGCCATCTGAAGAGCCATCTGAAGAACCATCTGAGGAATCATCCGAAGAACCTGCCGGTGTTGCAGCTGCTTCCTATGGTTCCTCCCAAAAAGCAGATGAAGAAGTAAATGGTGCTGCTGCAGTATCCTTCGGCTCTGAGGAACCGATTGAAGAGCCAACAGAGGAACCTGTGGAAGAAACATCTGAGGAGGATGCAGAAGAATCTGCAGAGGCCCCAGAAGACGGTGAAGCAGCTGCAGAGTCTCAGGCAAGAGCAATCCCTTCAAAAGAAGCAGCGATCCGCTTAATTCGTTCTGACTGGCACGATGTTGTTGAAGAGGAGGATGGCAAATATGTTATTTCCAACTCTTTGACCGAATATGATGGCAATTATAAAATGGTTGTGTTGCCTACCGTTGACGGTACTGCAATCGGTACCGGTACCCAGGAAGAATTTGACGCTTTCTTTGCAGACAAAAATGCAGATGACTATGAGGGCGCACTCTTCGTTGTAATGCGAGGTCAGGGATTTGATGCTACCGTTCCTCGTATTTGTAGCCATGTAGGAAAAGGTGCGATTCTGGTTGTCAATATCCCAGAAAGACAGAGCGACTTTGAAGGTATTTCCTGGTGGCAAGGTTATTATAAAAACTATGCACCAGTATTTACTATTAATGATATTGCCGGTGCTGAATTGATTGAAGGTATGGAACCTGGTGAAAGTTATTTCTTCAACTTTACCGGTGCAGATGGTCTGTACAGTGCAGCAGCACAAGACATCGGTTGCTATCCAGCTGCTGATACTTCCATCGGTCCGGTAAAACAGACCTATGATCTGAAACCTGATTTAGCTGCTCCTGGTACCGCGGTTATTTCTACTTACTTTAACCGGGATGGCTCAGAGAATTATGAGTATTCCTACACTGCCATGAGTGGTACCTCTATGGCGACTCCTCATGTATCTGCTATTGTAGCACTGCTCCGTCAGCAGCATCCAAATCTGACTGCTTTAGAGGTAAAATCTCTGTTGGTTAATACGGCAAATAGAGATGTATTTTCTGATACCATCAGCCGTATGGCCATCGGTGCAGGTATGGTAGATCCGGCGGCTGCTTTGGCTGCTGCAAAAGATATGGTTACCATGACAAGCACCAATAATCATGCATTCAAAAACAGCGAAGGTGCTATCGATGGCCCAGTATCGACCCCAACGATCAGCATGGACCATGTTAGCGTCGGTGAATCAGCAACAAGAACAGCCGAAATCACAGTGACTAATGCAGGCACAAAGGCACACACCTACAGCATTTCTCTGGAAAACCAGCGCTTTGCAGAGGCTGATAGCAGTCGAAATGCCTCTTCTGTAAACGGTATCTTCGCATTGAGTAAAGACAACATTACCGTTGGCGCAGGTAGTACTGCTACCTTTACTTTGACAGCGACCGTGCCTGCAACAGAAGAAAATGGTTCCTATGAGGTTACGGTTGTTCTGACAGAGGGCAGTGTGAACCTGTCTTCTCCGGCAGCAGTATTCGTATATGGTGAGCCACCTATTCCACCAATGCTCGAAACCCCAGTCAGCCTGAATAACACTTATATGCACAGTGTCGTTCTTTCTTCCGGCGAAGATATGCAGTTG
>JAGALG010000147.1 GCA_017848075.1 Oscillospiraceae bacterium
ATCCCTATAATAAAGAAGCCTCCCTTCAGATGCTCAACTATCTGCGGGGACCTCGTCCATTGAGCAATCAGGAGCAGAGCTTTCTCGCAGACCGCTTCCGCGACAGTGACTATGTTCCACGCTCCTACTTCAGCGGCGCCACAGCAGACAACGACTATGAGCCGCAGGCTCCGTATTCCATCGTTGTCAGCGAGGGCCCATACAGCTACCAGAATGAGGGCTACGCAAAACTGTACATTCGCTCCGGCGGCGCAGATCATCCGCGGGAGGTTCTGCTGAGACAGGCCAAAGACGGCAAATGGTACCTGTGGGATCAGATGCTCTTAGTCGGTATCCGTCAACCGGAAAGCGCCAATCCGTGGGCATAAATACAAGATAAAATGAGAAAAAAGGAGTGTTGATTTATGGGTCTTATGAAAGCTGCAATGGGTTCGATCGGCGGCGTTCTTGCTGATCAGTGGAAGGAGTATTTCTATTGCGAAGCAATGCCGGTTGGCACTTTGGTGGTAAAAGGACGCAAGAGAGTAAGCGGGCGTTCCAGCAACACCAAGGGCAATGATAATATTATTTCCAACGGTTCCATCATCGCGGTTGCTGACGGCCAGTGCATGTGTATCGTGGAACAGGGCAAGATCGTGGATGTCTGCGCCGAACCGGGCGAATACACCTATGATATGTCCAGCGAGCCATCCATCTTCTCCGGTGATCTTGGTGACAGTCTGGCAGAGACATTCCAGGTTTTGGGCAAACGCTTTACCTTCGGCGGCGAAGCGCCAAAGGATCAGAGAGTATACTACTTCAACACCCGTGAGATGGTGGGCAACAAATACGGAACTCCGTCCCCGGTTCCTTTCCGTGTGGTAGACGAACGGGCTGGCATCGATATCGATGTTTCGGTTCGCTGCTTTGGTGAATACAGCTTCCGTCTGGCGAACCCAATGGTCTTTTACGCCAATGTCTGCGGCAATGTGGCAGAGGATTACGAGTTCAAAGGCTCTGAACTGGAGAGCCAGATGCGTTCGGAATTCCTGACCCATCTGCAGCCGGCCTTCTATCAGATCGGCTCTGCCGGTATCCGCTATTCCGCTGTTGTCGGTCACACCAGAGAGCTGACCGATGCCATGAAAAAGGAACTGCTGCAGGAATGGTACGAGGATCGCGGCATCGAGGTTCGCAAGGTGGCCATCTCCTCCATCACTGCCACCGAGGAAGACGAGAAGATGCTCAAGGAGATGCAGCGCAACGCGGCCTTTATGGATCCAACCCGCGCGGCAGCTCACCTTGCTGGTGCGACCGCTTCTGCCATGCAGACAGCTGCAGCCAATGAGGGTGGCGCAGCCATGGCCTTTATGGGCATGAACATGGCACAGAACGCAGGCGGCATGAATATGCAGAATCTCTACGCCATGGGTCAGCAGCAACAGCAGGCTCAGCAAGCGCAGCAGGTACAGCAGAGCGTTGTCAATCCTGAAGTACAGCGCAAAATGGAATCGGGAGAATGTGTCATGGGCTGGCAGTGTTCCTGCGGTGCGGTAGTCAGCGGCAAGTTCTGCCCGGAATGTGGCCAGAAAAAACCGGAGCCGGTGAAGAAGGACAGCTGGACCTGCAGCTGTGGTGCAGTCAACAGTGGTAAATTCTGTATGGAATGTGGTCAGCCAAAACCACAGCCAGTTTCCGACGACGGTTGGACCTGCGCCTGCGGTGCGGTCAACAAAGGTAAATTCTGCATGGAATGCGGCGCAAAGAAGCCGGCAGGTGTTCCTCAGTATAAATGTGATCGATGCGGCTGGGAGCCGGAAAAAGGCTCCGCTCCTCCGAAATTCTGTCCGGAATGCGGCGACCCCTTTGACAACGACGATGTGATCTAAGCCGGGGAGGGACTCCGATGAAACACTTCGGGAAACAAAGTCTGCCTCTGCTGCTGGCAGTGCTCCTGTTGGGAGGCTGCGGCGCACAGAAGGAGCGCTTCAGCTCCGAGGAAGCAAAGGAGCTTCTTGTGGTTCTGGACGAGATCCAAATGCGGGAAGAGGAAGGTTTGATCCTTGCCTCCACCGGAAAAACCATGATCCTTCGTGGCTCGCTTTGCCATGTTATGGCGATGGGGCAGTACAACGAGGGACGCTTTGAGGCGAAATATTACTATGCTGCCTCCGAGGACGGCAGCCGTTACTACTACGACGCCGTAAGCGATGCCTGGCTGGAGCTGGGCTTCGGATAATAATCATACAATCTTATAAAAAGAAAGAAGGCAAAACAAATGAAAAAGAACGGAATGAAATATGTAAGCATCGTCCTGAGTGTTCTGCTTTTGATTGCTATGCTGTCCGTCAGCGCAGCGGCAGCAAACTATCCAAACAATCCAAACAATCAGAACCCTCCTGGAACAATCTATCCTCTTCCGACGAATCCCAATCGCCCAAATGCTCCGATGAATCC
>JAGALG010000148.1 GCA_017848075.1 Oscillospiraceae bacterium
ACAGCAAGCAAAAAGAAGAAAATGGATTGCTCCTCCGCAGAGTTTATAAGCATCGATGAGGGTTTGTGTGTTCAAATCATGCACCACGGCCCCTTTGACAATGAGCCTGCGACTGTTGCATTGATGGACACCTATTTGGAGCAAAGCGGGTATGTCAATGATTTTAATGAAAACAGGTTACACCATGAGATTTATATGTCCGATGCAAGAAAGGTTGCCCCTGAAAAATGGAAAACCGTGATTCGGCATCCAATCAAAAAAGCTTGATTTGCTGCGATTTTTCAAACAAATCAGCGCCTTCTGTACCATTAACAGAAACAAAAAAGCCAAGCTGCATTTCGTCGCTTGGCTTTTCTTCTTTTATTCCCCAAAATCCATGTTGGCGAAGATTCTCTCCATGCGCTCATCCGGGAAGCGTTCATCCACCATCTCCCAGAAGACAGAAGGAGCCTCTACACCTTCCACTCGCTGACTCCAGCGGTAAACGGAAATGCAGCTGACCACAATATTCACGATGAAAAAGGCAGTGAAGGCCCAAGTCAGAATCTTACCCTTCTTCTCCGGCAGCTTCAGAATCAGCTTCGCCATACGAGGGTACAGGTCCTTGATCCACAGCACACCCAAAACACCCCAAAAGATGGAATACAGCAGGCAAATGCGTCCGTTCAGATTGAAGGGCATGGCGCTGTAGTCCCAGCTTCGGCTGCCCAGAATCAGCTCCTGCCCCCAGGAGCAGACATATTCCAGCACAGAGCCGACCACAAAACCTCCGGCGAAGGAAAGCCAGCCGCTACGGTTGCGGAAGCGATAAAGGGCCAGTGTCAGAGCAACCGCTCCTGCGCCATAGAGCAGATTAAACGGGCCATAGACCAAACCGGAGCGGCTTTCCAAATAGCCATAACGGAACAGACACCACAGCAGTTCCACCACTACACCGGCAAAGCTGCCAATGAAGCAGATCCATAAAATCTTATAGTGGTTGATACCCCGGGCAAAGTGATTGAGACTGTCTTCCCTGCTGTCAATCATGGAATTGGCCGGTGCCGGCCCGATGACCCGGCGCTTCTTTTCTGTGCGCTCCAAATCCTCGTATCGGGTCTCCAGTTCATCGGCCAGCTCATAGGTTTGTTTCATGGCAACCGCCATGTTGCCAACAGAGCGGCGCAAGGACCCCACCGTGTCCTCCACTTCTTTCTCCAAGCTGTCTCGGGTATCCTGATCCAGAATCTTGGGATAGTAGGCTTCTACCTGTTGTCGGGTTGCCGCAACGCTAGCCAGCAACACTTGACTTTCGCTTTCCAAGGCCGTTTGCTGCCTTCTTGTTTCGTCCATCATACTCCTCCTTGCTATTATCTCTTTTAAGGATAACAGAGGATTATGACATATCTTGTCATCTGTCTTAAACATTTTTTGAATATTTACCGCAGTCACTTTAAATCATTAAATTACTGTGCTACAATAAGAAGATAAAGGAGTGTGTATACAATGGAGATTCGCAGAGCAACCAAGCAGGATATGGACGGACTGAACCGTCTGTTGTTTCAGGTTTTGGAGGTACACCACAAGGGTCGTCCGGATCTGTTCAAAGGTGGCGTAAAAAAATATACGGACGAAGAACTGGCCGACCTGCTGCTGGACGAACAGCGACCAGTCTTTGCGGCTTTTGATGAAGAAGGCCGAATGCTGGGCTACTGTTTCTGCATATTCCGACAGCTGCAGGACAATATTCTGACCGACATCAAGACATTGTATATTGACGACCTCTGCGTGGATGAGAGCTGCCGCGGTCAACATGTGGGCAGCCAGCTCTATGCCTATGTTCGCAATTATGCCAAGGAGCAGGGCTGCTATAACTTGACCCTCAATGTGTGGGCTCTCAATGAAAACGCCCTGCGCTTCTACGAAAAATGCGGCCTTGTGCCTCAGAAAATCGGTATGGAAACCATTTTATAAACGGGAAACAAAACAGCTCTCTGACCGTGGTCAGAGAGCTGTTTCTATTGTTTCAAAAAGGTTTTCAGTTCCTGCAGCCTGGCTTCGGTGGCCTTTCTGCCCAAGGCATAGACCTGCCGCAGTTTTTCCGGGTCTTTTTCCGTACGGCCGATATCCAGCTTCTCTTCGGGAGCGATGACAAAAACACTGCCTTCCTGCTCTTTTTGGAGAATATACTGCAGGGTTTCGTTATAGACAATGTGGCGCTGTTCCATGGCCTCCAGCACCTTGGGGTATTGTTTCAGCAGGAGCTTCATCAGCCACTGCAGGGAGTTTTTCTTCTTGACATAGCCTCTTGGCTGGGTCAGGATTACCACATTCTGCTCGTAGCCCTGTCCCTCGAAGAATTTCAGCGGGATGGAATCGGAGATTCCACCGTCCAACAAGCCCTGTCCATCGATCTCCACCACTCGGCTGACCAGCGGCATAGATGCCGAAGCACGAATCCATTCCAAATCGCCATACTGGGCGCTTTCAACCTTATGGTAAACCGGCTGACCGCTTTTCACATCCGTGCAGACTGCATAGAACTCTGTCGGATCTGCCTGAAAGGCCGCATCATCAAAGAGATCCAGCTCCTCCGGCAAGGTATGGTAGCAAAACTGTGCTCCATACAGATCCCCTGTCTGAATTAGGGAACGGAAACTGCAATAGCGCCAGTCCTTACAATATGTCGTATTATAGCGCAGTACCCGACCGATCTGCCGGGATTTATAGTTACAGCCAAAGGCCGCTCCGGCCGATACGCCGACAATGCCATCAAAACGAATCCCAGCCTCCATCAGCACATCCATGACGCCGGCTGTAAACAGGCCGCGCATTGCGCCGCCTTCCAAAATCAAACCCTGTTTCATGTCACTCACTTCCTTGTACTCAATGAAACTATTGTAGCACAAAGAAAAAAAGAATACAATTCCCACATTCTCTGCGGCTTTTGGGGAAACAATATTGACAGGACAGGAAAGTTCTGGTATCCTAAACCTATGGATAAGGTTTTTAAAAACCGCTAACAAGCTATATAGAATTGTATTGTGGGAGGAAGAAATCAATGGCTGAACATACGATCATTTTGGTGGCTGAAACCGGCTCGGACTTAACGCCGGAATTGGCAAAACAATACGGCGTTCATCTGGTACCCATGCATGTTTCCATGGGTAACGAAACCTTGGATGACGGCAGCTTCCCTCCGGAAGATGTCATCGCCTATTATGAGCGCACGAAGGGCGAGG
>JAGALG010000149.1 GCA_017848075.1 Oscillospiraceae bacterium
AGATCATATTGGCCCGATGGAGCACGAGAGCGCCGAGGATTATCTCAACTGCAAGCTGCAGCTGATGAAACATTGCAAAGCCGCAGTTATCAATAAAAACAGCGACCACTTTGAGGAAATTTACAGTACAGCCAAAGCTCATGCACAGCAGCTTATTACCTTTGGTACCGATGACAGCTGTGATTATTGGGTGAGTGATATCCAGAAAGAGGAGATCGGTTTCTCCTTCCTGATCCACGGCAAGGATGGATATGAGAAGAAGCTGAAAATTTCCATGGCCGGCCGCTTCAATGTAGAAAATGCGCTGGCTGCCTTCTGTGCAGCAAAAGCACTGGGTGTGGACGAGGAAAGCATTGAGGCAGGTCTGTACCGCAGCGAAGTAAAGGGTCGTATGAATCTCTTTGAGAAGGACGGCGTGACCGTTATTGTCGACTATGCTCATAATTATCTCAGCTTCTCCAAACTGTATGAATCCCTGAAAGCTGACTACCCGGGACGCCGTATCGTCGTAGTCGTAGGCTGCCCAGGCGGAAAGAACTTCCACCGCCGTCGGGATATTGGTACTCTCTCCGGTCAGAATGCTGATTTTATGTACCTGACCGCAGAAGATCCTCAGTTTGAAGATGTGACCGGAATCTGTCAGGAGATCGCTTCCTATCTGGAGCCATATAAAACTCCTTACGAGATCATCGAAGACCGTACAGCTGCAGTAGAGAAATCCATTCTGCAGGCACAGAAGGGTGATGTGGTGGTTCTGGCTGCCAAAGGTGAGGAGATCTATCAGAAAGTGCGCGGCAGCTACGAGCCATACGAATCCGATTTGGCCATTGCAAAACGCTGCCTGAATATTCAATAAGGTTGAGGTGCGAATATGCCGATTCTTGATAAAAATAACGCTGCGAAAGTGGCGGAATACACTCATTTTATGGAAACAAGCCCTTGGGCTAACGCCACACAGGATCTGGCTTGGAGCAAGGTAAAAGCCGACTGGGGCAACGAACAGGTTTATGTGGAGCGGGACGGCAAAATTGTTGCGGCTATGTCCATTCTAATTCGCAAGGTGTTCGGCAAGGCTTCCATGCTCTACGCTACCCGTGGCCCGATTTGTGACTTGCGGGATACCGCTTTGGTCGAGGAATTGATGCAGTCGGTGGACGAAGTAGCGAAAAAGCATCACGCCTTCATGTTCCGTATGGATCCGGAATTGCCAAGAGATGCTCAGTTGGAGGAAACTTACCGTAAACTGGGCTGGCTGGTTCGCAATGAGCAGTGCGATAAGTTTGAACTGATCCAGCCACGCTACAATATGATTTTGAATATTGGCGGTCATACTTGGGAGAGCTTGATGCCTCGTTTCAGTGAAAAGACCCGTTACAATATCCGTTTGGCTGCAAGAAAAGGAGTCACCGTTCGCTGGAGCCACGATGAAGCCGATTTGAAAACCTTCTTTGAGCTGTACAAAATCACTGCAGTTCGTGATAAGATCGGTTATCGTCCTTATGAATACTTCGAGCGTATGCTCCATGCTTACAAGCCGGAGCAGATTCGCATCTACATCGCTGAGCATGAGGGCGAAGGACTGTCCGGTGCCATCTGTATTCATTACGGCAAGAAAACCTGGTATATCTATGGTGCCAGCTCCAATGAGAAGCGTAATTTGATGCCAAACTACGCCATGCAGGCTGAAATGATCAAATGGGGTCTGGAAAATGGCTCTGAGATCTATGATTTCGGCGGTGTATTCATTCTGGAAAAGACCAACGGCTTGTTCAAGTTTAAAGAAGGCTTCTGCCGTCAGGAAGGTGCCAGCGAATTTATCGGTGAATTCGATCGCGTTTACAATCGTTTCTTCTACACCGGTTTTAATAAAGTGATCCCGCAGATCCAGCGTCTGCGCGGAAAAACCACCAAGGCGAAGGAGCAGAAAATCGAGGCAGAACAGCGCCGACTGAAGGAGCAGGCAGACGCAGAGCGTGATGCCGCTCAGGCAAAATAGAGTACGAAAGCGCCCTTTGGGCGCTTTTCTTTTACAGGGAATTGGATTATAATGAAACAAAAGGTTTCTTTTGGGAAAGATGCGTTGAAGGAGGAGTTTCTATGATCACTCAGCGATCCTATGGCAAATGTTCCGATGGCAGAGAGGCTGTCTTGTACACCATTCAAAATCAGTCCGGAGCCAGTGTCAGTGTGACCAATTATGGCGCAGCCATTGTTGCACTCTGTGTACCGGATCGAAACGCACAGCTGCGGGATGTTGTGCTTAGCTGTGATTCCGTTGCAGAACTGGAGGCGCAGACCGCCTATTTGGGTGCCGTGCCCGGTCGTCATGCCAACCGCATTGCAAAGGGACATTTTGTTCTCAATGGCAAAGAGTACGATTTGTTTGTCAATAACGGCCCGAACCATCTCCATGGAGGTAAAGTGGGCTTTGCCAATCAGCTGTGGAACCATTCGGTGCAGGAGGATAAAGTGGTATTCTCTCGTCTCAGTCCGGATGGTGAGGAGGGCTATCCCGGTAATCTGTTGGTAAAGGTGGCTTATTCCTTTGATGAAGACAATCAACTGTTGATCGAATACCACGCTCTCTCCGATCAGGATACGGTGCTGAACCTGACCAATCATGCTTATTTCAACCTGAGCGGTCATAACAGCGGTACAATCTATGAGCAGCAGCTGAAAATCTACAGCGAAGCCTTCACAGAGAATGATGCTGATTGCCTGCCAACGGGTAAAATTATCCCGGTAGAGGGAACAGCGTTTGATTTCCGGGAATGGAAGGCCATTGGTAAAGATATTGATGCTGATGATCCCAATATTCGCAATGGCGCAGGTTACGACCACAACTTTATCCTGCTGCAGGATGGTGAATTTACCTTGGGTGCAGAAGCCTATTCTCCGGAAAGCGGTATCCACATGGCTCTGTACACCACACAGCCAGGCGTGCAGCTGTACACCGCAAACTATGTCCATGAGGCCAATATCAAAGGAAAGGATGCTGCGGTATATCCGAAAAATGGCGGCTTCTGTTTGGAGACCCAGCACTGGCCCAATGCCATGGAGCATGAGCACTTCCCAAGTGTGGTGCTTCGTGCCGGTGAGTTGTATGAGCATCTGACAGCCTACGCTTTTTCTGTTAAATAAACAAAACCCGACCTTCGGAAAAGAAGGTCGGGTTTTTTATGCTTTCAGCAGATTTTTTAGATAACTGGGATAATCTACTCCAAGAAGTCGCAAGAGCAGGGAGTAGATCAGCAAGATCAATGCTGTGCAGAAGGAAAAAGCCAACAATTCCATAATTCCTTGTGTACAGAGATGGAAAAACAGAGGTCGAATCAACAGCACGGAACAAAGAGCAGAAAGCAGCGGCAAGCCGATCCAATTATGAAAGCGGAACTGCAGACCGGTAAAGCGTTTGACCCAAAGCAGGGAAATCAGAACTCCAACAAAGGAGGAGCTCAGTTCCCCAATGAGAAAGCCATAGATGCCCATTTTCAGCACTCCGCCAAAAATCAGGGTCAGCAATACACCAAAGGCAGTCGCTCCCACTGCCAAAGCAGCAGAGCGCTTTTGCTGACTGATACCTTCCAACACACTTTCACAGACAATGTAATAGAAACTGAGAAAACTGTTAAAGGCCAAAGGAAGCAAAAAGTTCGCAGCCTTCTCATTCTGATAGAGCAGCCGAGCTAAAAAAGGTCCGAAGCTTACGATGATACACAGAGCCGGAATTCCGAAGAGCCCCACCACATGAAGCGCTTTCGCTGCTTTGCGGCGAATTTCTTTTGGTTGGCGCAGAGTGTGAGCTGCTGTAAAGCGAGGGGTCAGGACTGTAATCAAAGGCTGTAAAAAAGCGCTGGGAAGCATCAGAAGCGGTAGAGTCATGCCGGAGAGCACGCCGAACTGTTCCATTGCCTCTGTCAGTGTGGCACCGGACAAAACCAGAGTTCGGGGGATCAATACGGTGTTGGCAGCAGACAACACCCGGCTGATCAGGGTGGAGAGGGAGACAGGTAAAGCCATATCAGCGATATCCCGCAGTACTCTTCGGCGAGGGATATTGTCCCTTCCGGGGAGGGTGGGCAGCTGCAGGTGATAGCAAAGGGTAAGAAAGCTGGCGGAAATCACTTCGCTGACGATCATGCCCAAAACGATCAACGCTGCCGCTGAAGCGATGTCCAAATCAGGAAAGAGAGAAAATAGGATCACAGCAACCACAATCCGGCAGAGCATTTCCAAGGTTTCGGAAATCATTGGCGGCACAGTGGAACCAGTGCCATAGAAAAAGGCCTTATGAACATTTTCA
>JAGALG010000150.1 GCA_017848075.1 Oscillospiraceae bacterium
AAGGTGATCCATTCCTGTGGCATTTTTTAACTTCCGTCCTATTTTTCAAATTGTTGGAACCAAACACAATGGCAAAAGGGCAGGGCTCGGGAGAAAATCCCAGATGCTCTGCCCCAGAAGCCATATTATTCTGCAGACATTGTGGTTTCGAGACTTACAACACCATCATTAAGAGTCAGAATCGAAACGCTCTTAACCGGGTCGCCGTTCTCATCAAAGGTGATATGGCCGGTCACGCCATCATAGGCGATGCCCTGCATTGCTTCTACCATAGCCTCTGCATCGGTGCCAGCTTCTTCGATGACCTGTTTTAACATGTAAACACAGTCATAAGCCAGTGCTGCAAATGCTGTTGGGGAAATGCCGTATTCCTTTTCGTAACCATTTACAAAGTTCTGTACATTTTCAGCAGTATCGGTGGTGGAGTAATGGTTTGCAAAGTAGCAGCCATTGACAACATCCACATTGTCCGCATCCAGAACATCCAGAACACCGTCCCAGCCGTCCGGGCCAAGGAGAGGAATCTCCAGACCAGTCTTGCGGGCCTGAGAAGCGATCAGAGCAACTTTTTCATAGTAATCCGGAACAAACAGAGCTTCTGGATTGGTAGCCTGAATATTGGTCAGCTGGGTGGAGAAGTCCACATTATCGCTGCCGTAGGATTCCTGTGCAAGTACTTCCACGCCAATGGCCTCACACTGTGCCACGAAGGCTTCGGTAACACCTGCGGAGTAGTCGCTGGAGTTATCATAAATAATTGCCACTTTGGACAGGCCCAGGCCTTCTTTTACAAAGGTAGCCATGACCTTGCCCTGATATGCGTCGGTGTAGCAGGCACGGAAAATGTTGCTGCCGTAGGTGGTAATGTCCTGCGCGGTGCCGGAAGGAGTGATGACCAGAACGCCATCGCCGGACTCATACTCGTCACCGGCTACATCAGAAACAGCTGCGCAGGGGGCAGAAGTAACAGAACCGATAATTGCGTCCACATCTTCACTTCTCAGCTTGTTGTATGCGTTCAGCGCCTCGGTGGAGTCGCCTTTTTCGTCCATGCTGATCAGTTCGATCTGTTTGCCGTCAATACCGCCGTTGGCATTGATCTCTGCAACAGCCATCTCAATACCATTGAGAACGCTGGTGCCGTAAACAGATAGATCGCCGGTGTAAGGACCCATTGTACCCAGTTTAATGACCGTACCGGATGCACCGGACTGATCATTGGCAGAGGAACTGCCGCAGGCGGTGCACAGGGAGAGGGTCATTGCTGCTGCAAGAAGCATTGCGATTGTTTTTTTCATATCTTTCCCTCCATATTCTGTGCTTTGGGTTCTTACCACTTTATAGCGTCGAACTATAAAGCGATAATAGACTAAAGCGATAAAATTTGTTTTCTATTATAGCACTTTGAAGCAAAATTACAACAGGTATTCACAACAATATTTTTAAACAATTTACCAATAATTTAGTATTATTTTACAAAATTTTGGGTTTCTCCCTCTTTCTTTTTGCAGGAACCCCGTCTTTTTCCTGCAAAAAACGCAAAAAAATCCCGAACCGCTGGGTTCGGGATCGATCATTTTGCTGTTTATCTTTGTACTTCCTTCACGATCTTGCAGAAGACCGGTGCCAACAGTCCAACCACCACAATGGAGATCACTGCATTGAGCAAAGAAGCGGTAAAGCTGCTGATGCACAGGCCGATTGCGACATTGACAGGCTCGCCCTGAATCATGTAAACGATAAATTTCTTGCTAATATACAGCACGATGTAGGTTGCCTGACCAAGGAAAGCGGCCAACAGAGCACGGCCATTTTTCATATTCTGCTTCTCCTTGCCTGCCACTGCACCGGCTACCCACGCCATCAGGAATTTGAAGGCAAAGGTGAAGGGCGCGCTGGTAATAAACATAGGGTCCAGAACATCGTAAAGCGCTGAGCCGATGCCGGCTGCCAGACCACCCTGCACCGGGCCGAGAACAATACCTGCCAGCAGGCAGAAGGCATTGGCCACATGGATACGGGTCACATCATTGACCCCTACAGGGATCTTGATCTGAATGTAGTTGGATACAAAGACGATTGCCGCCATGACGCCGATAAAGGCGATCTGACGAGTGGAGTACTTGTTGCTGTTTTTTGTGTTCTGCATAGAGATGCCACCTTTACAAAAAGTGGAGGAGTTTTCTTACAACAGGCTGAAATCCTTCTGGTTGGCACTGTCCGTCAGGACAGACAGCTCTTTCTCCAGCATCACGCCGTAGCGGGTATCGCTGGAATAGCTGAATGTGGTCTTGATGCAGCGCTCCACAAAGTAGGTCGCCCGACCCATTGCGATCGGCAGACTGTCTCCGGTCAGGAAGGCACCAGTCAGCACGCTGGCAAACAAATCACCGGTTCCGGGATAGGAGACCGGAACATAGTCGCAGGGAACCACCCAGTAGGAATTATTGCCTTTATCATAGCCGATGTTGGCCATACCGCCTGTTGCCAACTGTACACCGGTGACCACAACAAAGTTGGGGCCCAGCTCGCCCAGCTTCGCCAGCAGACTGCGGGCCTCCTGTCGGGTCAGACCTTCGCTGATGTAAGGAATCTTCAGCAGCATACAGGCTTCCGTCAGGTTTGGCGTGATCACATCGGCTACCTGCACCAGCTCACCCAAGCGGTTCCGCATGGCTTCGGTGTAAGTGCGATAGGCTTTTCCATGGTCACCCATAACCGGATCCACCACTGCCAATGCCTCCGGGTAAGACGCAAAGTACTTCTTGCAGTGGTCGATCTGCTCCTCGGAGCCTAAAAAGCCGCTATATACACACTCGAAGTCCAAACCCAGACGCTGATAGTGCTCCAAACTGGCTGGAATAAAGCTGGTCAGATCCCGGAATTCCACTTCACCCAAACCTCCGGTGTGGGAGGAAAGAATGGCGGTAGGAACCGGACAAACCTGCACACCCATGGTAGACAGGGTCGGCAGGATCACAGACAGGGAGCAGCGTCCAAAGCCGGAAAGGTCGTGGATGGCTGCCACACGGGCAGGGCGATGATTCATAAGAGAACCTCCTCTTGATACATTCAGTATAGCGAATGAAATACACTTTATCAAAAAAGGCGTTAAAACTTGAAAAATCTGACTTTTCAGTAAAAACGCCGTATTTTCACTTTTATTGGATAAAATAAACTATGGATTTCACAGAAGAAGACCGGCTTCCTTTTGCAGGAAAAACAAAGGCAATCGTTATTTTCTACAAGAAGAGCCAGAACTGCCTTGACCTCATCAGGCTGTTTTCACAAAAGAAAACTGGTAAATGCTTTCGGGGAAAAGCTTGCTCCTTCGGGGCAAACTACACACAGGCCCTTCGGGTCAAATCTCTGAAAAAGGAGACGATCTTCATGGATTCCAAAACAAGCACAACCTTGATGACCGGTCTGGCAGCAACCATGGCAGTCGGTGCCGCAGCTTATCTGATGAGCGGCAGCAGCCCAAAAGCAAGAAAAAAACAGCTCCAGCGCAAGGCCGGTCAGGCCATTCAGGCCGTCGGTGAAGTGGTGGACGGTCTGTCTACCATGATGAAATAGGCTCAATAAAAATCCCTGATGGCGGCTGCCATCGGGGATTTTCTTTTTAAGCGTGAGGCCGCAGCATGATCCAGCGGCTGTTTCCGGCTTCCTCAACAATGTGAAAACCAAAACGCTGGTATAAACGGACAGCAGCCTCATTCTTTTTAAACACATAAAGCCGCAGATCCAATGACTTCTGATCTGCCTGTTCCACCTGCTGCCGCAGCACAGCGCTGCCGATGCCTTTTCCCCGGAAATCCTCCAGAATATAGAAATCGTCCAGCTCCATAACGCCGTCCTCCGGCGGGCAGCAGCGAAGATAGCCTACCTTCTGTCCGTTTACCCAAAAGACCTGATATTCCGAAAGATTCTGCTGGATCTTCCTGTGACACCAGGTCAAAACCTTCTCCATAGGAATGGGATCCGTCTCATAATCCTCGATCAGCTGTTTACAAAAAGTATAGATTACTTCTATATCTACTTTTTGTGGAGGGAGAGAGCGAATTTCCACAGCTATTCCTCCTCATTCCAGTGGTAGCGGTGCAGCTCTCCGAAGTTTTGCAGCTCCGGGAAGTCCCACTGACGCAGCACTTCATAGACGCCAATGGCTACTGTATTGCTCAGATTCAGACTGCGCACATAGGGCAGCATGGGCAGGCGCACACAGCTTTCCGGATGCTGCAGCAAAATCTCCTCTGGGATTCCTGCATCCTCTCTGCCAAAAATCAAATAGGCGTTGTCCGGATAGCTGACATCACTGTATGTGTGGCGTGCCTTGGTCGTAAAGTAGTAGCAGAGCGCATCCGGATTTTTCTCATAGAAATCACCGATGCTCTCGTAGTATGTAATATCCAGATAGGGCCAGTAATCCAAACCGGCCCGTTTCAGTTTTTTGTCATCGATCTGGAAGCCCATGGGGCCCACCAGATGCAGTCTGGCTCCGGTGCAGGCACAGGTACGGGAAATGTTGCCCGTATTCTGGGGAATCTGCGGTTCAAAGAGCACAATGTTCAGTTTCATATTATTTCACCTGCGCACCGGAGTAGTAGTGCTCCAGAATTTCCTCATAAGTCCAGCCCTGTTTCGCATAGTAGTTGGCACCCAGCTGGCTCATGCCCACACCATGACCGTAACCATAGGTGGTGAAAATGAACTTATCGCTGCCGGCATCGTATTCCACCTCAAAGGCAGAGGAGCGAATCTTGGACTGCAGCAGATTTTCCCGCACTTTTCGTCCTTTCACTCTGCTGCCGCAGATTTCGATGGTATCGATGTACTTACCGGCGCCATAGCTGTAATCGCCGAACCACTCAGACGGATCACCGCTTGGCTTAATGTTGAGATAATCCTCAATCCGTTCTTCCACATAGCTGCGGGACAGACTGGTCTTGTAGCCATAGTGTACGGTCTCCTCATCACCCTGACTGTCCACGCTAACCAGATAAGGCAGGTTGCCGCCCCAAACATCCACACAGTTGTTGGATACACCGGCGTTGGCCGCGCAGTAGGTGGCATTGATGTAGGAACCGTTATAATAGATGGCCTCGCCCAGAACCGCCTCCACTGCTTTTGCTACATTGGAGCTGATGCTGGTCTTGGCTGCAACCGCCGGTTTGATACCGGCATTGTTGTTGTATTTTACATAAGTATAGGCGGCCACAACCTGTGCTTTCAGCGCCTCCTGATGGAAGGAGGAACCCATCTCAGCCTGCACCATCATGCAGACAATGTCATACGCACTGCCTTTTTTGGTACTGCCGTTGATCTTCACAGACAAGGTCTCGTTTTTATCGATGCTGGAAGATGGTTTCTCCTCTTCCTCCTCTTCCTTCGGCTGTTCCACCGTCGGAGCAGCTGTTACCACCACGCTAATGGTGGCGGTACCGCCTGCTTTTCCGCTGACTGTAATGGTTGCCGTGCCGACAGCATTGGCATAGATTTTGCCCTTGTTGCTGACCTCTGCAACCGCCTCATTGCTGGATTTCCAGGTATAGCTGTCCGAGCCGCTGGCTGTAACGGAGCTACTTTCGCCTGTTTTCAGATTCAGGGTCAGGCTGCTTTCTCCGTTCAGAAGAATCGTCTCCGGCAGTGCCTCTACTGTCACATACACTTCGGCAGTATCACCCTGAGCGCCGGTAACCGTAATGGTCGCCGTACCTACGGAAACAGCAGTAATGGTGCCCCGTTTGCTGACAGTAGCCACTGCTGCATTGCTGGAAGTCCAGGTATAAGCGCTGGAACCGCTGGCCGTAACACCGGTGCTGTTGCCTTCGGTCAATGTCAGGTTGATCTCATCCTGCTCGTCTACCTGCACCTTCTCTGTTGGCAGAGGGGTGGTAATGGTCAAGGCAAGGGGAGCGGTCGTCATGGTATCGTCTTCGTTCTGAGGATTTTTCACCGTCAGACTGATGGTGGTTTCTCCGGCAGCGATGGCGGTTACGGTTCCTTCGCTGTCCACCGTGGCAACTGTTGGATTACTGCTCTTCCACTGGTAAGTCAGCTCCGGAATCTGCGGCTCCACAGCCGCCTGCAGATCCATGGTTGTTCCCACATGCAGGCTGCTGTTGCTGCTGAGAATGGTCACGCTCTCCACCTTCGGCACTTCTTTTTCCTCTTCCTTCAGAGGCTGCGTTTCGGTTGTAGGAGGCGCCACCTGCGTCACAGGTGGCTGATTGCTGTTCTCTTCTGTTTTCTCTGGCTCCTCTTCCACATTCTGCAGCAAAGCACTCAAGGTGGCGAAGGCGCTGCCTTCAAAGCTGGCCTCGATAAAGTCATCGTTCAGCTTGATTTCCTCTTTGGTCTCAGGGGAGCTATTGGTAGACAGAACCACTGTATCCGAGAAGGTTGGAACCTCCAGCACCGGTTTGGTGCCACCGTAAAGCTGGTACCAGATATCCGGCATCAGCGGGCTGCTGTTTTTGGACACAGCACTTGGGTCGATCTCCGGAGATTCGCCGGCTCTCAGTTCCCGGGCCACGATGACAAAGCGGGCATTGTCAAATTCATAGGTACAGGTGGACAGGGTCAGCAGCTTGTCCGAAGGAAGGACATCCACGCCGGTGTTGAGAATATTACGCACCTGCACATTGTAGATGTACTCCTGAATATCCGACAGATCCACGGCATCCACAAAGGTATGATACTGGAATACCTCGCCGTGGGAAGGGTTTACATTGGCCACAAAGGCGGCAAAAATCTTATACTGACGCTTACCGTAAACCGTGTGGAACTCCACGATGGGATGCTCTTTATAGTATTCCGGATCCCAGTATTTCAGCAGGGAATTAAACATCTGGTCATCGTTTTTGATGTTATGACCATAGATGATGGTGTTGTTGCTTGGCTCTTTCAGATCCACATTGCAGTCCACAAAGGGTACGCCGTGGAGATTGCTTTCGCCTTCAAAGTTCAGGCGGTGATAGAAAGTATTGTCCGTAGTCTGAACCACCGGATAATCCAGAGAGGTCCCCTCAATACTGAGCCAACCCACCACATCCGGGTTGATCTGCCACAGACCGGAAAAGTCATTGTCATAGTCTGCCGGGTAGCCAATAGGCGGGAAGCCGCCGTTATCGTACACCTCCCGCAGGCTCTCATAGCCCTGCAGATTGGAAACAGACTGGTAGAAGCGCAGACCCAAATAACCGGCAGAGCCTAAAAAGGTACAGATACAGAGCAGCAGAAGGAGCTTGCGAACCATTCCGAAGCCGCCCTTCTTTTCTTTTGCTTCGCTCTTGCCCTCTTTGGGATCGTAGTCTTCGATCTCCTGCAGAGCCTTGCTCTTCTTTTTCGCCAGTTTTTTCTCCTTTTTGGAGTTAGCGGCAGTCAGAACCACAGAGCCCATCTCTGCCTCCAGATTTTCCAGCAGACTTTCGCAGGCCTGACGGGATTCCTCCTCACTGGAGCGAATGGCTGTAATGGACAGGAAATGCTCTTCTCCCTCCTGATACAGCAGAGGCAGAACATGCTTTCCGTGCTTGAACAGGCGCAAATACTCCTCCACATCACTGACCTTGCTCTCCCGAATGGCGATGGTCTGCACCACAGCGCTATCCATTCCACTTTTCAGCAGGAAGGGGTAGAAGCCATTGGAGAACATCTCACCAAAGGCTTTTTTCACTGCCGGGAAGACTACAATGCAGCGGCTGCCGCGGGTCAGGATAAAGCCCTGATCCACCGTCTCATAGCTGTTCATGGGCTTGGTGCCCACAGGCAGACGGCAGCCTTCCAGCACACGATCATTGAGGGAAATGCTGCGGCGCTGGCAATATTCCTCCACCACATGGCGGGACTGCTCCTCCTCTGCCAGCTGCAGATCCAAACCTTCCGCAATCATAGCCTTGCTGTAGAAGCCATCGGAACCGTCCAAAATAACGGTGATGGGATTTTCATTGACCGACTGCTGCAGCACATCCAGAAAACCATCCAGATCCCGGACAGCAGCTCCCTGTTCCCACTGCAGCTTTAAGAAATCGGACTGTGCTCTGGCACAGGCGGAATGAGCCAACAGCTCTGCCGCCGTGTACTGAGTGCATACAGAAATGACATTCAGTTTCACGCACAATTCCTCCTTATAATACAAAATACTACAGTTTATATTATACGGAAAAAGTCTGTCAACTTCAACTGCCATTTTGTGAACAATAGAAAAGCAGCTTCCTCCAAAAGAGGAAGCTGCTGCTTGATTCTTAGGCTCCGAACTGGAAAAGCACACCCACTACGGCAGAGGCCGCAATGAATACCAGTGGGTGGAGCTTATTGAACTTTTTAATTAGGAAGTAGAGGGCAACAAAGAGAATGATTGCCAGCCACTGAATGTCCCCAACAAGGGACAGGGGATCAAAAGAACCGCTGAAGCGGATCAGGCAGGGGTAAAGCGCCTGCAGACCTGCTGCGGCGATCAAACCGGCCACTGCCGGACGAAGACCGTAAAAGACAGACTGCACCAGCTGACTGCCTTTGAATTTCTCCATGATCTTATACACCCAAATGATGACCACGACGGAAGGGAAGACCAAACCAATAGTTGCACAAAGGCTGCCCAGAACACCTGCTGTGGTGAAGCCGGCATAAGTAGCCATATTGACACCGATGGGGCCAGGGGTGGACTCGGAGATTGCGATCATATCCATGACTGTTTCGGCAGTGAACCAGTTGGTCGTTTCTGCCATGTTGTACAGGAAGGGCAGGGTCGCCAAACCGCCGCCTACCGCAAAGAGGCCGGTTTTAAAGAATTCGTAAAACAGCTTCAGTAAAATCATTTATTTGGCACCTCCCGCTTTTTTCACCAGCCAGCCGGCCAAACCGGCACCGATTACGAAGACTACCGGAGAAACATCCAGCAGCATCGTTCCGGCAAAGACAGCCAAACAGATCAGCAGGGTTGCCTTATCAATGACACCCTTCTTCCACAGTTTCTGAACAGCGTTCAGCACCAGAACACCAACGCAGACACGGATACCGCCAAAGGCATTCTGCACCAGCGGCAGATCTGCAAAGTTCTGCAGGAAGGCCGCAATGATGGTGATGATAACCACAGACGGAGCGATCACACCGGCAGTGGAAAAGATCGAACCAATAACCCCTTTGTTTTTATAGCCAATGAAGGTGGCTACATTGACCGCGATAATACCCGGGGTACACTGACCCAGCGCATAGTAATCCATGATTTCTTCTTCACTGACCCAGTTGCGTTTCTCTACGACTTCCTTCTGCAGCATTGGCAGCATAGCGTAGCCGCCGCCGAAGGTCAGACCGCCGATTCGGGCAAAGGTCAGGAACAGATCCAACAGTTCTTTCAAGAAAATTCTCCCTTTCTGTTCTGTAATACTCTCCCATTATAAGCCTATCAGAAGGAATTGGCAAGCCAAAAAAGGGCAAAAACAAAAGCCCCGTTGACCGGAGCTTTTGTGGAAAGTTTGCACTTATTCCTGTACTTCTTCCTCTGGAGCACAGTCGTCGCAGTTGCCGCAGCAGCAAGGCTCGCACTCTTCTTCGCAAGCACAGCAGCCGCAATCGCAGCATTCGTCTTCCAGATGGGCTTCGTAATATTCTTCGTCCTCCAGATCATCGTAGAGGAGTTCATCGTCAAAGTCATCCACCAGAGTTTCTTTTTTCTTTTTAAAGTATGCAGCCAGAGCGATCAGCACGCCTGCAACTGCTACCAACAGTGCAATCAGAGAAATCAAGGTGCTTTTTTTCATAGCGAGAGCCTCCTAATTTATTTTGATACCTTTATTATAAACGCAGCCGGGAAAAATAACAATCTATTTTCTTCTGCTTTTCCGTAAAAACTGCAAGTTTTCCCAAACTTTTAAGCAAGGATCAGACTCTCACCGGACATAGCAGCAGGCTGTTCCAGACCCAGCACAGACAGCATAGTCGGAGCCAGATCAGCCAAACGGCCGCCCTCCCGCAGCTTCACATCGCCCAGACCGATGACCAGCAGCGGCACCGGATTGGTGGTGTGTGCGGTAAATGGTGTATGATCCTCTGCCAGCATCTGATCAGCGTTGCCGTGATCTGCGGTCAGCAGAACAGCACCGCCCAGCTCCAGGGTTTTCTTCACGATGCGGCCCACACAGCTATCCACAGCTTCCACCGCTTTGACTGCGGCTTCAAACACGCCGGTATGGCCGACCATGTCGCAGTTAGCATAGTTGATGATAACAACATCGTACTGATCCAGACGCTCTTCCAGAGCAGCGGTCACTTCATAGGCGCTCATCTCCGGCTGCAGGTCGTAGGTAGCAACCTTTGGAGAGCTGATAAGACAGCGATCCTCACCGGGGTACACCGTCTCCACACCGCCATTGAAGAAGAAGGTCACATGAGCATATTTTTCCGTTTCCGCAATGCGCAGCTGTTTGAGGCCCTTGCGGGAAATGTACTCGCCAAAGGTATCCTCCAGACTCTGCGGGTGGAAGGCAACCTGTACATTTGGCATGGTCGCATCATACTGCGTCATGCAGGTATAGCACAGAGGGAAGAAGCCCTTTGCCCGTTCAAAACCGCTGAAGGCTTCATCAACCAGGGTTCGGGTGATCTCTCTTGCCCGGTCCGGACGGAAGTTAAAGAAGATAACGGAGTCGTTGGCAGAAATCATGCCTTCCTGATCCACAACAACCGGAACAACAAACTCGTCCGTGACACCATTGGCGTAGGAATCCGCCATAGCCTTGATCGGGTCTGCTTCCAGCACGCCAATGCCATTTACCATGGCATCATAGGCCTTGCTGACGCGCTCCCAGCGGTTATCACGGTCCATTGCGTAATAGCGGCCGCTGATGGTAGCAATCTTGCCCACGCCCAGCTGTTCCAGCTTCGCAGCCAGCTGCTCCACATAGTCCTTACCGGAGGACGGAGGTACATCTCGACCATCCATGAAGCAATGAACAAAAACCTTCTCCAGGCCTTGTTCTTTTGCCATATCCAGCAGACCAAAGAGGTGCTGAATGTGGCTGTGTACGCCGCCATCGGACAGAAGACCCATCAGGTGCAGAGAAGAATCGTGTTCTTTGCAGTTGGCAACGGCCTTCTGCAGCTCCGGAATGGCGGAAAGACCGCCCTCCTCCACGCATTTGGTGATGCGGGTCAGTTCCTGATACACGATGCGGCCTGCACCGATGTTGGTATGCCCAACCTCGGAGTTACCCATCTGTCCTCTTGGCAGACCCACATCCATACCGGAAGCCTGAATCTGCGTGTGAGGGTACTGCGCCATCAAAGCATCCAGATTCGGGGTATTGGCGCTGTAAATCGCATTTCCGACGGTGCTTTCGTTGATACCAAAGCCGTCGAGGATCATAAAAACAAGTGGTTTTTTCATGGTTTTCACCTATTTGGCAGCATCGATGATGCCGGCAAAGTCAGCTGCTTTCAGTGCTGCGCCGCCGATCAGGCCGCCGTCAACATGAACTTTTTCCAGCAGCTCTTTGGCGTTGGATGGTTTCATGAAGCCGCCGTACTGAATGGTGGTAGCCTCTGCCACAGCTTCGCTGTAGAGCTCAGCCAGCACTTTGCGGATCTGGCCGCAGACTTCGTCTGCCTGATCTGCGGTAGCGGTTTTGCCGGTGCCGATGGCCCATACCGGCTCATAAGCGATGATGATGGATTTCATTTCTTCCTCAGAAACACCCTGCAGTGCTACTTTGGTCTGCATGCGAACGATTTCCTCGGTGATGCCCTGTTCTCTCTGTTCCAGAACCTCAC
>JAGALG010000151.1 GCA_017848075.1 Oscillospiraceae bacterium
ACTATGAAAAGACCCTGTCAAGGCGCAAAAAACCAAAAATACACATAGGACAACAGGGTCAGAATTGTGTGATTTTACAAGGTTTTTTGACAGAATTTGAAGGGTGAAATTCTGTCAAACGCTCCTACTTTTTTGCTCAACGATTCCTGCAGAGTACGGGAACATCATTTTAGATTCTGAAGCTCTTTCCCGGTTTTATCCTGAATGAAGCGGCGGAATTCTTCCACTGTACCTCCGCTCAAATGAGCTTTGTCATAAACCTGTCCGTGCAGCTTATCAAACACAAAGATAAAATAATCTTCTGTTTCTGCGATCGTACTGATTTTGTCATAAGTGAACTCGCTTTTTCCCAGTTCTGTTTCAGAAGAATAACAATCTTCTTTAAAAACAACCACTGACCGTTTCAAGCCCTCCAGCAGGCGTTTCTTACCCAGCCAACCATTGATCTGATCCTCCCAGATCAAGGTCACCACCATAACAAAGACGGCCAGCATCGTAATTGCAGTCCTCATATCCCAGTGGAAACCATCTGCAAACATCAGTAGCAGTGCCAACAGGATGACAAGCCAGCCCACAACATGAGTACGCTTATTTTTCTTCTTTCTTACGGTTTTCCGCAGTACACGGGCCATAACTGTAAAGCTTTTTTGATCATATTGGGTTTCAAAGGTAAAATTCATCGATGCTCCTCCTTTTGTCATATTCGTATTTTCATAATAACATGAAAATATGAATAAAGAAAGGCAAGACTTCCGTAATATAAAAAAGTCCACCATCCGAAGATGGTGGACTGAATCATTTTCCTTTTTGACAGGAATCCAGACGGTAATAAAATTAACGTTTGGAGAACTGAGGAGCGCGACGAGCACCTTTGAGACCGTATTTTTTACGCTCTTTCATACGTGGGTCACGGGTCAGCAGACCTGCTTTTTTCAGGAGAGGACGCATTTCATCGCCGTTCTGCAGCAGAGCGCGAGCAATGCCGTGACGGATAGCGCCAGCCTGGCCGGAAACGCCGCCGCCTGCAACGGTGCATACTACATCGAACTGGCCTTCGGTAGAGGTTACAGCGAATGGCTGACGAACGATGGTCTTCAGGGTGTCCAGACCGAAGTAATCTTCGATATCGCGGCCGTTGATGGTGATCATGCCGGTACCTGGGTATACTCTAACACGGGAAACAGAATGTTTTCTTCTGCCGGTGCCGTAGAAATAAGCTTTTTTGCTTTCGTACATAGTGTAGGTCCTCCTTCCAATTAGAACTCGTAAACTTCTGGAGTCTGAGCTGCATGAGTGTGCTGGTCGCCTTTGTAGATGCGGCAACGGGTCATAGCAGTTCTGCCCAGGGTGTTGTCTGGCAGCATGCCTTTAACAGCCAGCTGCATAGCCAGTTCAGGTCTGGTAGCCATCAGTTTGGAGTATTTCATCTCTTTCAGGCCGCCTACCCAACCGGTGTGACGGTAGTACATTTTCTGGTCGAGTTTTTTACCGGTGAGGATTGCTTTCTCAGCGTTGATGATGATAACATGGTCACCACAATCAGCATGAGGTGCGAATACAGGTTTGTGTTTGCCGCGCAGCAGGGTAGCAGCAACAGCAGCAGTGCGACCCAGTGGTTTGTTAGCAGCGTCGATGATATACCATTTGCGATTCAGATTGGATTCGTTTGGCATAGTAGTAGACATCGTAAATTACCTCCTATAAATATAATGTGTTTCCGGGCTCAGGTACTTCCCCGGCCGAGCTGTTTCCTCTTTCCACATCAGCGGTTTTAGCGCCCAAAAAGACGGAAACAGAGAAACCAACATGCCTTATTATACTCGTTGTCCAGTTTGAAGTCAAGTCAAAAAACGCCGAATTTTTAATCTACATCCTATTTTCTCTCGTTTTCTCTCTTTCTTACGCCATTTCTCTTTGAATCTCGATTTTCAAATCATATTTTTGCTGATTTTTCTTTTCTGTTTCTGTGGAAAGCTGTACATTTTGACGAAAGGCAACGGGACGCTTTAAAAAGCGCATGAACAAGCCCTTTTTCCGCTTTTAAACAGAGGATTTTTCTTCTATGACTGCGAGGTTTTATCTATATTTTTTGTAAGATATTCTTTCTTATCTCGTATTTTGTGCTATAATAATTTCATGTGCAATTATGCTATAATAAAGTATGCTCTTTGATTAAATTATCAGGAGGGATTTGTCTTGAATCAGCGTCTTGAGCATTTTTACCGCACACTGAGCGGTAAACGAATTTCCCTTTTGGGTCTGGGCCGCACCCATCGCCCACTGATCCCACTGTTCCTGTCCAAAGGAGCCACAGTTCTGCTCCGCGACAAACGAACCCGCAGTCAGATCGGTGAAGAAGAATGTAAGACCATGGAGGACATGGGTGTTATTCTGAAGTTGGGTGAGAATTATTTAGAAGGCCTTTGCGAAGATTCCGATATTGTACTCCGCACTCCGGGCGTTTACTATTATTTGCCGGAGCTGCAGGCTGCGATTAAGGCCGGTTTATCTGTGACCAGTGAAATGGAGCTGTTCTTCCAGTTCTGCCCTTGCAAAACCTATGGTATCACTGGCTCTGACGGCAAAACCACTACGACTTCTATCATTGCTGAGTTGCTGCGAGCCGAAGGCAAAACCGTTTATTTGGGCGGCAACATCGGCAATCCTCTGTTCCAGATGCTGGATGATATTAACGAGGAAGATGTGGCTGTTATCGAATTGTCCAACTTCCAGCTCCTGTCCATGCGCAGCTCTCCGGATGTCGCTGTTGTGACCAATGTGGCTCCAAACCATCTGGATGTTCATAAATCTATGGAGGAGTATGTGGACTCCAAACGCAATATTGTTCTGCATCAGAATGGTTTCTCCCGTACGGTGCTGAATATCGACAACGAAATCACCATGTCCTTCCTGCCGCAGGTGCGAGGCGATGCTCTGTTCTTCTCCCGCCGTCATCCGGTAGAGCATGGTACCTATCTCCGGGACGACGGTATGCTCTGTATGGAGTATAACGGCGTGACCACCCCAATCGTATCCAAAGAGGAGATTCGTATTCCGGGTCTCCATAATGTAGAAAATTATCTGACCGCTTTTGCGGCAACATGGGAGGATGTCTCTGTGGAAACTATGGCAGAAGTAGCAAACAACTTTGGCGGTGTGGAACACCGCATCGAACTGGTTCGGGAACTGAACGGCGCAAAATGGTACAATGACTCTATCGCCTCCAGCCCAAGCAGAACGATCGCTGGTCTGGACTCCTTTGATCAGAAAATCATTCTGATCGCTGGCGGCTATGACAAACAGATCCCTTACGAGCCACTGGCTCCAAAGATTCTGGAAAAAGTAAAGATTCTGATCCTCATGGGCGATACCGCACAGAAAATCGAAGATGCTATCGCTGCAGAAATCGCTCCTGAAGTGATCAATGCTGTCACCGCATCCATGGGCAGACTGGGCACCAAGCGCCAGAAAACCTGCAACTGCGGTCTGCAGATGTACCGTGCAAAAACGATGGAAGAAGCTGTAACCATTGCTCATCTGTGTGCAATGCCGGGCGACATCATTTCTCTGTCCCCTGCATCTGCCAGCTTTGATCTGTACAAAGACTTTGAAGAACGCGGCAGACACTTCAAAGAGCTGGTTATGAAGCTGAAATAATTTACACTCTGTATTTTATATTATAAAATCAACGGAAAGGGAGAAACATTCTATGGAAACCATCGAACTGCTGAAGGCCCTGACCCAGGCGCCTGGCGTATCCGGCGAAGAGGACACTGTCCTCTCCGTCGCTGCTGATCTGGTGAAGGATTTGGGCGAGACCAGCATCTCCACCCTGAAGAGCCTGATCTGTAAGGTGAAAGTTGCTGACCCATCCAAACCACACATTATGCTGAACGCTCACATCGACGAAATCGGTATGATCGTAACCGGCATCGACAGCAAGGGCTTTGTGAAAATTGCCCGTGTAGGCGGCATTGACCGCCGTATGATCATGTCCACCCCTGTCATCGCTCATACCGAGGAAGGCGAATTCTACGGCGTTGTAGGCTCTGTGCCACCCCATCTGCAGAAGGGTGAGAAAAAGAATCCAACTCTGGACGAAGTATATGTTGACTTCGGCTTTGACTCCAAAGAAGAATGTGAGAAACACATTCCTTTGGGTACCATCCTGACCTTTGAAGGCGAACTGATGGAACTGAAAAACGGTCTGGCTGCCAGCAAGGCGATGGACGACCGCTGCTGCTGCGTTTCCATTATTCAGGCTTGCCGACTGCTGAAGGAAATGGACACCGACTGCTCCATCACCATGATGCTCTCCTCTATGGAGGAGGTTGGCGGTCAGGGCGCACAAACTGCTGCTTACGGCATCAACCCAACTCATGCGATCGTTATGGATGTTACTTTTGCATCCGCTCCTGATATGTCCAAAGAGAAATTCGCTCCTATCGCTGGCGGTCCTACCCTGTCCGGCAGCGGCGCGCAGGATTCTACCATGGCCAAACAGCTGATGGCTACCGCCAAAAAGCATAATCTGCCCTTCTCTCTGGAACCAAGCGGCGGCAACGGCGTTTCCGGTACCGACGCAGCCGGCGTAGTAAATCGCCGTGCCGGCATCCGTACTGTTGTTATGGGCCTGCCTCTGCGCAATATGCACACCCCAGTGGAGGTTCTCTCCATTGCGGATCTGGACAACTCTGCAAAACTGATCGCTGAATTTGTTGCAGAGTACATTCGCTAAGAAGGAGGACAAACCATGAATACTGTTGAACTGGTAAAAAACCTCTGTGAGATCGACGGTGTGTCCGGCGCAGAAGACAAGGTAAGAGAATACATAGAAGAACAGATCAAAGGTCACTGTGAATACCGTGTTGATGCTCGCGGCAACCTGATCTGTTTCAAAAAAGGTAAAAAGACTCCAAGCAAAAAAATCATGCTCTCCGCTCATATGGATGAGGTTGGTTTTGTTGTAACCGGTGTGGATGAGGATGGCTTCCTGCGTTTCTCCACCGTCGGCGGCATTGACAGCCGTGTCGTAATCGGCAAACGCGTTCGTCTGGAAAGCGGCATCCCGGCTGTAGTTGGTACCAAACCAATCCATATGCAGAGTGCCGATGAGCAGAACACCCCACTGAAAATCTCCGATATGTATCTGGATATCGGCGCAAAAGATAAAGCTGACGCTTTGGAATCCGTTGAACTGGGCGACCATGCTGTGTTCTACTCCAACTTCATCGAATTCGGCAACGGCCGTATCAAAGGCAAAGCACTGGACGACCGTGCCGGCTGCGCTTGTTTGATTCAGCTGCTGCAGCAGGAAGCAGAGTATGACTTTACTGCTTGCTTCACGGTATGTGAGGAATGTGGAAAATCCGCAGCCGATAATGCTGCCTTTTCCGTACAGCCTGACATTGCCATCATTGTGGAATGTACCGCTGCTGCCGATGTATCCGGCGTTTCCGAACTGAACCAGGTTTGCGCTCAGGGTAAAGGTCCGGTTCTGTCCTTCATGGACGGCGGCTGTATCTACGATCGTGGCCTGTTCAAAAAAGGTCTGGCAATCGCCAAAGAAAAAAATCTGATCTGTCAGGTCAAACAGGGAGTTAGCGGCGGCAATGATGCCGGCGTGATCCAGGTGACCGGTGCAGGTGTAAAAGTAATGGCTGTTTCTATGCCAGGCCGCTACATCCACTCCGCTTCTTCTGTTCTGAAGGTTTCCGACATCGACGCTACCACCCAGCTGTTGGGCGCACTGGTAGAAGGTCTGGCAGACTAAGCAGAGTCCTTATCGCAATCCCCAATGAATTGGAGCAATCACCTTATGAAAAACAATTTCTTTAACATCAATAAAGAGCTGGAAGTACTGGGTTCCCGCGCACAGAAAATGGCGTCTGAACGCTTCCGCGAGATCGATGAGATCGCTCAGTACAACAGCGAAAAAGTGCTGTCTGCCTTCATCCAGAACGGCGTCAGCGAATCCCACTTCGTTGCCACTACCGGCTACGGCTACGGCGACCGGGGCCGTGAGGTGCTGGATCAGGTTCTGGCACAGATCTTCGGCTGTGAAGATGCCCTGATCCGCTATAACTTCATGTCCGGTACCCATGCTATCGCGACTGCTCTGTTCGGTGTACTTCGCCCCGGTGACGAGATGGTCTCCCTGACTGGTACCCCATACGACACTCTGCACGGCGTTATCGGCCTCAGTGGAGAACCGGGCTGCGGTTCTCTCAAAG
>JAGALG010000152.1 GCA_017848075.1 Oscillospiraceae bacterium
AAACAGCGGCAAGAGTACGCCGCTGAGCGGTCGAGGTCGGCCGGCGTAACGAGGCTTGGATAAGCACAAAGCCCTAACGCCGGCAAAAATCCCCCCTTGATTCCTGGCGAAAAAGGTGCTATAATCTAAGGTACAGTTTTTAATATTCATCTGCGTTGAGCAGGGAAGTAGGAACGGGCGATTTATCACCAGAGAAGGATGTCGGCGGCTGGGAGCATCCGGTAGATTCCGTGTCTGAAGTTCCCCTGTGAGCAGCTCCGGGGAAGCGTTTGTGGTAGTCGGAGCCGGGTTCTCCCGTTACAGAGTGTCGAGTGTTCCACAAAGCCCTGCTGCTCTTGTGGAAAATTTGGGTGGTACCGCGGAAACGCTGCGTTTTCGTCCCGATGTTGGGACGAGGACGCTTTTTTTTCGTCTCAAAACAAGATTGATAGATTGAAAGGATTGAATCACACATGAAAGCTGCTTTGGAAGCCATTGAACTCAGCGCCTTCGCCGCTCTGGACGCCGCAGCCGATCTGAAAGAGATCGACGATCTGCGCGTCAAATACCTGGGCAAAAAGGGTGAGCTGACTGCCATCCTCAAACAGATGGACAAGCTCTCTGCGGAGGAACGCCCTGTGATCGGTCAGCTGGCAAACCAGATCCGTGCTGACATCGAAGCAAAAATCGAAGAATGTAAATCCGCTATGGAGGCAAAACTCCTGAACGAAAAACTGGCTGCGGAAACCCTGGATGTGACCATGCCGGGTAAAGCCGCTCCTCTGGGCAAAAAACACCCTCTGTCCATCGTGCTGGACGAGCTGAAGGATATCTTCATCGGTATGGGCTTCCATATCGCTCAGGGCCCGGAGGTGGAGCTGGATTACTACAACTTTGAAGCTCTGAACATTCCAAAGGATCATCCGGCAAGAGATACTCAGGATACCTTCTATATTTCCGATTCTGTGGTTCTGAGAACCCAGACCTCTCCGGTGCAGATCCGTACCATGGAGCAGGAGAAACCTCCGATCCGCATCATCGCGCCGGGTCGTGTATACCGCAGCGACGAAGTGGACGCAACCCACTCCCCACTGTTCCATCAGATCGAGGGTCTGGTTGTGGACAAGGATATCACCATGGCTGACCTGAAGGGCACTTTGGAGACCTTTGCAAAACGCCTGTACGGCGAGGACAGCGTGGTGCGCTTCCGTCCGCATCACTTCCCATTCACCGAGCCAAGCTGTGAGATGGACGTGCAGTGCTTCCACTGCCACGGCGAGGGCTGCCGCCTGTGCAAGGGCGAGGGCTGGATCGAGATCCTCGGCGGCGGCATGGTACATCCGAAGGTGCTGCAGAACGGCGGCATCGACCCGGAGGAGTACAGCGGTTTTGCATTCGGCATCGGCTTGGAGCGCGTTGTTATGCGCCGCTATAACATCGACGATTTGAGATTGTTCTATGAGAACGACGTACGGTTTTTGGAGCAGTTTTAGGTGATTTTAGTCTCCCTTTGCTAAGGGAAAAATAACAGCAATCAACAGTTTGAATATATTGGAGGTACAACTTATGAACCTTTCCATGAAATGGCTGGCAGATTATGTGGATCTGCCGGAAATGAGCCACCGCCAGTTCGCGGAGGCAATGACCATGTCCGGTTCCAAAGTCGAAGGCTGGGAAACCGAATGTGAAGATGTGAAAAATGTAGTCGTAGCAAAAGTTTTGGCAATGGAACCTCACCCGGACAGCGACCATCTGTGGGTTTGCCAGCTGGACTGCGGCAAAGGGGAGCCGGTACAGATCGTCACAGGCGCACAGAATGTGAAGGTGGGTGCCTTCGTTCCTGCCGCTCTGCACAAATCTCTGCTGCCAAATGGCACCAAGATCACCAAAGGCAAGCTGCGCGGCGTTATGAGTAACGGTATGATGTGCTCTCTGTCCGAGCTGAACCTGACTCTGGGCGACTTCCCATACGCTTACGAGGACGGCATCTTCCTGATGGAGGAGCCGGATTTGGTTCCGGGTATGCCAATTCAGGAGGCTTTGGGCCTCAATGACACCTCCGTGGAGTTCGAAATCACCCCGAACCGCCCGGACTGCCTCTCCGTTGTGGGTCTGGCAAGAGAAGCAGCTGCTACCTTCCACATCCCAATGAGACAGCCGGACGAATCCGTCAAAGGCGTTGGCGATGATGTGAAGAACTACCTGTCCGTCTCTGTGGAGAACAAGGAGCTGTGCAAACGCTACGCTGCAAGAATCGTCAAAAATGTAAAAATCGGCCCATCCCCAAGATGGATTCGGGAGCGTCTGCGCGCTTCCGGCGTGCGCCCCATCAACAACATCGTTGACATCACCAACTATGTCATGCTGGAGTACGGCCAGCCAATGCACGCCTTCGACCTGAACTATGTGGCAGGCGGCAAAATCGTTGTTCGCAACGCCAAAGCAGGGGAGTCCATCACCACGCTGGAAGGCGTGGAGCATCCGCTGGCTGAGGACATGCTGGTTATTGCAGACTGCGAAAAACCAAGCGCGGTTGCCGGCGTTATGGGCGGCGAATACAGCGGCATCAACGACAACACCAGCACCATCGTCTTTGAATCTGCCAACTTCCACGGCCCTTCCGTTCGTAGCACCAGCCGCAAGCTGGGTCTGCGTACCGAATCCTCCGGCCGCTTTGAAAAAGGTCTGGACGCACAGAACTGCATCCCTGCCATCAACCGTGCCTGCCATCTGGTTGAGCTGCTGGGCATCGGTGAAGTGGTGGACGGCATCATCGACTGCGACAACAGCGGCTATGTTCCAACTCAGCTGGAGCTGGACTGCGGCTGGATCAACCACTTCCTGGGCACCGACCTACCGGAGGAGGAGATGAGAGGCTACCTGACAGAGGCCGGCTTCGTGCTGGAGGGCAACAAAGTGTCCGTTCCATCCTTCCGCATGGATGTGGAGCACAAGGCAGACCTTGCGGAGGAAGTGGCTCGCTTCTACGGCTACAACAAGATCCCGACCACCATTTCCCGCAGCAACGCTCAGGGCGGCTTCAGCCCATTCCAGAAGTTCGAGAACCAGATCCACAGCTGCATGCTGGCGCAGGGTCTCAACGAGCTGATGACCTACAGCTTCATCAGCCCGAAATATTACGATAAAATCAACCTGCCTGCTGATGACGCACAGAGAAAATCTGTGACCATCCTCAATCCGCTGGGTGAGGACACCTCCATCATGCGTACCAACGCCATTCCTTCCATGCTGGAGGTGCTGGC
>JAGALG010000153.1 GCA_017848075.1 Oscillospiraceae bacterium
TATGCGGAGCGCGAACCGCATACCATGCCACCGCTTTGGAAGGCACGATATTTGGCGGGAAGCCGCAGTTATTAGAGGAGTAATGGATTCTTGCTGTGGAGATTACATGCTCACGCAGGTAGTTTGCGCCCACATTCATCAGCTCCACGGCGTCCATGGCGCTGCGTCCCAGCTCCGGAGCGAAGGCCGCATGGGAGGTCACGCCGCTGAAGTAGAACTTCTCGTAGGCGCAGGCCAGCTCACCGCCGTCCATCACCATATTGCTGGAACCCGGATGCCAGGTCAGGGCAATATCGCAGTCGCGGAACATGCCGTAGTAAGCCATTTTCACTTTACCGCTGAGCAGCTCCTCCTCCGGACAGCCGTAGAAACGAACCGTACCGGACAGGCCTTCTGCCTCCATCACTTTTTTGATGGCAATGGCAGCCATAGCGGAAGCAGAACCCAGCAGATTGTGGCCACAGCCATGACCGGCTGCGCCGTCCACAACGGCCTCTTTTACCGGGCTAACCTTCTGGGACAGACCGGGCAGAGCGTCGAACTCACCCAAAATGGCAATGACCGGATGGCCGCTGCCGTATTCTGCATAGAAGGCATGCTCCATCTTTTCTTCGTTAACGATGACAAAACCTTCCTTGCTCAGAAGCTCTCTCAAATAAGCGGCAGATTTCGTTTCGGTACCGCCCACTTCCGGGTTATCCCAAAGATATTTGCAGCTCTGAGCACAGAGGGCTTCCAGCTCATTGACTGTTTCAAAAACAAACTGTTTGGACATCATATTTCTCCTTTACAGTTGGGACTAAGCCTCTTTTTTGCCTTTGTTCATCAGGATGTTGATAGCGATTGCGCCGAACACGCAAACCAGAGTACCCAGCCAGTTGCTTGCGCCAGGGATGAAGTTGAACACACCGCTGTTGATGGCAACATAGAGGATGCAGGCCAGAACCAGAACAATACCGGACAGCTTCAGGCTCTTCATTGCGAACTGTACGAACAGAGCACCAAAGAGAGCTGGCAGCAGGTAGTTGAGGGCTGCGGTCACTTCTGCCGGCAGAGCGGACAGGATCGCCTGACCACCGATAACGCCAACAGACAGAATCACTACATTGATAATGATGGAAACGCCCATACCAATGGTAGCGATAATGGAACCCTGGTTGGTGCCTGGTTCCACGGCTGCGGATACCTGAGCCATGGAAGCGCAAGGAATACGCATGTTGGAGATGTTACCGGATACAAAGGCCATGTATGTACCAACAGGGCCAACAACCGGGTAGTAGGAGATTGGTTCCATGAACCACAGGAAAGCAAAGGAAGCGGCAGCGCTGACAAAGCAGGTTGCCAGAGCGCTCCAGTTTGGCCACAGGCCGTAAACCAGACCCAGAACAATAGCTGGGAAGAAGGATGCGCAAACGGCCAGAACACCGATCAGTTTACCGATCTTGTGCATCTGTGGAAGGTATTCGTTTTCATAGAAATTGCTGTTGCTCATTGTGTTACCTCCTTAAATCACAGCGACGATAACCATAGCGACCAGAATGGCGATGGTCAGGTTCCACTCTTTCAGAGCAGGCACTTTTTTGCTGAGCTGCATCATCACATACATCAGAATTGCACCCAGAACGGTAGCCAAAGCGTTTTTGTTCAGGGTAACCACTCTCTGTGCAACCATGGAGCTGAATACACCGATCATTGCGCCGGTGGAGATCAGACCCATAACAGCGGAGTTGCCGCCGGACATTTTCTTCTGAACCTTGTCCATTTTATCAGCTGCGAAGGTGGAGAAGATGATCCAGCCGATGGAGCCCAGGATCATGGTCCAAACAGCCATGGTCAGAGCCAGTGGGGTCAGCTCATCCACACCCAGAGCAACACCGACAGAACCGGTACCGATACCGGCAGCGATGGACTCGAACATAACGGAACCGATGAAGGACAGACGCATCCAAGCCATTGGGCCGCCCACAGAGATCAGCAGGGAGAGCATACCGGACAAGATAACGATGGAAGGACCGATGGAGGTCAAAGCAGAGCTTTTTACCGCATGTTTCATCTGTTCTTTGCTCAGGCCAACCTTCGGACCTGCTTCAAAGGCTTTCTTAACAAAGATGACTGCCTGAGCGATTACCAGCACAACGGCTACGCCGCAGGTGATCCACATAGGCATACTGTTCGCAATTTGCATTGCATTCATATAACTTCCTCCTTTAAATTTGTAGGATTTGTGAGTAATATTTTACCTTACAAAAGGATTCGTTTCTATGTTTATTTTTGACAGAATGTGATAAATTTTTTACAAAAGAAAATATTTTTACACTCCATATTTTAAATATGTAAAATATTTTACACATTCTCCCCTCTTTTCTCCGCTGTCCTCTCAATAAAATCCCATGATTTCATAATTTATCCCATTTTATGGATAATATAGTGAAAGTATTTTGACTTTATAGTGTAAGATTTTTTACACTATACTTCCCTTTGGTTTCTCGTCAATTGTAACAAAAAGTCCCCCCTGCCTTTCGGCAGAGGGGACGCGTCCTTTTAGTCCTGATTCAGTTCAAATACGGTTTCGCAGAGCACCTGAGTCACATGGCCCAGCAGTCTCTCGTCCACATTGAATTTCGGGTTGTGCAGGCTGATTGGCTCTGCATCGCCCTCCGCCCAGTTGCCGGCGTAGAAGTACACAGCCGGTACCCGACGGCTGAATTCGCTGAAGTTATCCGCAGCCAAATGATCCTCGGCGATCAGTTCCACCTGCTCCTCGCCCAGCATTTTGGCAGCGCTGCGGCGGCAGATCTCGATCATCTTTGGATCGTTGCGTACCGGATACAGTCCGGCCCGCAGAGAGAAGTCATAACTTGCCCCGGAGAACTCGCAGCAGCTCTTGACCAAAGCCTCCAGCTCCCTTGCGATCTGCTGGGTGACATCCATATCGGTGCTGCGGATCGTGCCCATGATCTCACAGTTGTCCGGAATGATATTTCCGGTCGTACCTGCATGAATGGAGCAGAAGGTCAGCACCCGTGGTTCCAGACCGATGATCTTCTCCGCCAGAATGGTCGGCGCCTGCGCGCAGATCCGTCCTGCAATGGCAATCGGGTTGATCGCCAGATGAGGCATGGCTCCATGACCGCCCTTGCCCTTGATATTGATCTGGAAGGTGGCTGGGCAGCCGAAGGCATAGCGCTGTGCGATGCCGATAGTACCGGCTTTTACAGTCGGCCAAACATGAGCCGCCAAAGCGCAGTCCACCGCCGGGTTCTCCAGCACATGATCCTCTAAAATCAGTTCTTTAGCACCGAAGCTGACTTCCTCACCCGGCTGGAAAATAAATTTGATGGTACCGGGAACCTGTTCCCGCATTTTGCTCAAAACCTTAGCTGCACCCAGAACCCATGTCGCATGGGCATCGTGGCCGCAGGCGTGCATTTTTCCCTCGATCTCCGAGGCAAAGTCCACACCGCTCTGCTCCTGTACCGGCAGGGCATCAATGTCAGCCCGAACGATCACGCATTTTCCCGGCAGGCCGCCCTTCAGGACAGCCATTACGCCGGTGCCGCCTGCTAAACCGCTGTAAACCTCCAGGCCCTCCAGCTTCTCCAGTTCTTTCGTGATGAGGGCTGCGGTTTCCCGCTCCTCTCTGGCGATTTCCGGCCGTCTGTGAATGCAGCGGCGGATCTGTACCAGTTCTTCCTCGATCTCCGCCGTCAGGGCCTTGATCTGTTCTTCTCTTGTCATAGCGCTCTCCCCCGTTTCTGTGGATAACTGCCTTTATTATACAATACTCTGCCATAGAAAAACAACTCTCTCAAGCAGAAAAGCACCCGGCTCCATGGCCGGATGCAAAATCAGGAAGATATCCTATTGTTCTGCCAAACTCTCATCCAAAATACGCCACATTGCTTCGATTTGTTCTGCTGTTACACTGTATGGAGGCTTCAGCATGATCGTTCCGATGGCAGAAGCAGGTACCAGCAGGCCTTTGGCTTTGATGGCACTCAAAACCCGCTTATACTTCTCTGTATCATTGATCTCGAAAGCAGCTGCGGTACCCTTATTACGGATATGACAGACACAATCATATTTTTCAGCCAGCTGATCCAGCTTTTGACGAAGCAGCAAGCCCATCTGTGCATTATGTTCCAGCAGACCATGCTCCAGCAGTTCCTCGAAGACGCAGCAGGCCGCAGTGCAGGCCAGATTTTCGTCGCCAGTGCCGCCGGTCAGTGCGTGGAGATACTTCTCCTCCGGAATGTATTTGGTCAGCAAGGCGGAAATGTGCATTCCATTGCCCAAAGCCTTGCCTAAAAGCAGCATATCCGGTTCCAGACCTTCCTCTTCGTAGCAGTACATTTGACCGCTGCGCCCCATACCGCTTTGGATCTCGTCCAAAATGAACAGAGCGCCTCTTGCGTGAGCCCAGTCCTGCAGAGCCTTCAGCCAGCCCTTCGGAGGCACGATCACACCGCCACCCTGATAAGGCTCCACGATGACCGCACCAATATCATTGGCAGACTCGTATGGCAGCTTCTGATCCAGATGGCGCAGACAGAAGAAATTGCAGCTGTCACAGCTTTTCTCGTAAGGACAGTGAGCGCAGTTTGGGTAGGCACCAAAAGCCAAACCGCTGGCAATGGGACCGTAGTGGTTTTTCCGCTTGGTCATGCCGGACATGGACGCACTGAGATGGGTGCGGCCGTGGATGCTGTTCCAAAAAGAAAGCACCTCCGTCTTTCCAGTGATCTTCAGGGCCATTTTCACCGCCCACTCGGTCGTCTCCGAGCCGGAAGCCGTCAAATGGATGGCTTTGAACTGCTGATGGGTCGTCTCCATCAGGTAGCGGTACAGCTTTTCCTTATCAGCGGAATAAGCGCATTTACCGGATGTGACCCCACAAAGCGCTTGGGTCATACGCTGGATATAGTGAGGGTTATTCTGACCCAAAACGATGCAGAACTCATTGAAGTCCAAATAGTGTCTGCCCTGTGCATCGATCAGCTCCGCTCCCTGTCCGCTGACCAAATCCAGCTTGGCTGCATGCGTCACCGGCTGCAGAATGTCGTATTGTTTCATTTCTAATCACCTTGATCTTTCACAAAGCTTATTCTTCGTAATAGT
The DNA here is from genome assembly GCA_017848075.1 of Oscillospiraceae bacterium. Lineage (GTDB taxonomy): Bacteria > Bacillota > Clostridia > Oscillospirales > Ruminococcaceae > Negativibacillus. The sequence goes on from JAGALG010000153.1 coordinate 5,119, forward strand.
CGCACGGTTCCCATGCAATAAACTCGTTGAGGAAGTTCACCAGATCCTCCACCTGCGCCTGCAGGATCGCTTCCCCTTTCTCTTTGGATGCCAGAGTGCTGTTTCCGTTGGTGCCACAGGGAGTACACATCCGATTTGGGAAGTAGATCTTCTCAAAGCCCTTGCCCTTGCTGTAGGGGAAGGCGGAGGAATACTCCTCCGTAGTTTTATCCATCTGAACCAGATCCGGGCGGATGTTCAGCATGATACTGGTTTCCGCTTCATCGCCGTGGCCGCCTTTTGGCTGCTGACAGACAGCCGCTTCCGCCTCTCTGCCGATGCCGGTGCAGTCGGAAACTGCCACCTTCACATCGTATTCATTGTTCATGGACAGAGCCAGCAGCTTCAGCGGAATATGGGTAGAAAAACCATCATCAAGAATGAAGAATTTCTTTACACCAAAACGCACGAAGCTGAGCAGCACATCTTTGGTATAGTCGATGAAGTGCTGATAATCCACCGTTACAGAACCCTTCCACTTGATGAAGTTGGGGAAATAGGCAAACGGCATGGTGGGCAGGGTGATGACATCGCAGCGGCTGGTTATCTCTTTGGCTAAATAGTCAGCCACAAAGTAGTCGGTACCCATTGGCAGATGATTGCCGTGCTCCTTGGAGCCGCCTCCGATCGGCAGAACGATGACGGTCTTTTCGTTGATCAAGTCCTTGCACTGCTCGTAAGTCAGTTCACTGATAAATTTTCCCATGATATTCTTCCTTTACAGAGATTTTTCCTGCTTTGCTTCCTCCAGTGGATGCTCCAGCAGCCATTGGACAGCTGCATCCTGATAAGCAGTGCCACGCAGAGAGTGGTCAGCCCCCGGGTAGATGATGAGCTTGCACTCTTTGCCGACCTCTTTTAGCTTGCGGTACATTTTGCGTCCCTGATTTGGGGTCACACGCCAGTCAGCTGTACCCTGCAGGATCAGCATTGGCGGAATAATTTTCTCCGGCCAGTAAGTTGCGGAGCGGGCGATGAATTCTTCCCTTTTTTCTTTTGGGCCGCCACCCACCAACTCGTGGTAGACTTCCTTCATATCCCATTCCCTGCTCTGATACATGATAAAGCTGTCAGATATACCGGCAGCAACCACCGCTGCCTTGATGCGAGGATCTCTTGCACAGGCCAAATAGGTCATCATACCGCCTCGGCTGTGGCCGATCATATAGACGCTTTTTTTGCTGCAGCTCCACGGAAAAGCCAAAGCCATATCGATCAGACGAATTACATCGTTCACTTCAGCGCCACCGAATTCTTCCATGCCGGTGCCGCCTACATTGCCGCGATATTGGCTGGCAAAGACCGCTAGACCCCGTTTGGCAAACTGGCAGATCATAGCCGGACGCAGATAAGCAAAGTCCCGGTTTCCACCCCGATTATAGATACAGCAAGGGAGCTGTTCCGGCAGCTCCAGCGGGAGAGCAATATAACCCATAACACGGCAGCCATCACACTCGTAGCAAATTTTATATAACTGTACGCTATCCGCGAAGGCTGCAGGAGCCTCTTCCTTCTGCATATCCAGCATGGATGGCAGTTTCTTTAAACATTCTAACAGATGCATTGATATTACCTCGCAAATGAACAATCAAACTTATACTGTCATAATATCACTGGCCGATTTCACTGTCAATCTGTGCTCAAAGCGAAAAACATCTTCGGATTTTGTCCTGATTTCGCCTCCACCCTGCTGAGATTTGCTGAACAAAAAAGGACCTCCGAAGAGGTCCTCTTTTGATGTTACTTATGATTTTTACCACGGAGAACAAAGGCTGCCGCAGCTGCCAAAGCTGCCATTTCCAGCGGCTGAGCGCCGCCCACAGGCAGCAGTGCACCGGTGTTTGGATTTTCTTTCTCCACCACCGGACGGATAAAGCCGGCCTCTACTGTCACCGCACTGTCCGGCA
>JAGALG010000017.1 GCA_017848075.1 Oscillospiraceae bacterium
GGAGAATACAACGTCAGAAGCTTTCATTTCAGAGCCGTTCTGGAACAGAACGCCTTTTTTCAGGTTGAAGGTAACGGTCAGGTAATCATCACTGAATGCCCAGTCTTCAGCCAGAACGCCTTTGTAACCGGAAACAGTGTTGCCGTTTGCATCATACCAGTAAGCATACTCAATCAGATTTTCATAAATCAGAGCAAGGATTGCGCCGGAAGAACCCAGCATAGAGTTCATTGGGTCCAGAGTATCGATATCTGCGGTATCGCTGAGTCTCAATACGGTAGGAACCTCTTTTTCTGGTTCTTTGGATTCTTCTTCAGTTTCGGTGGTTTCAGTGGTTTCGGTAGTGGTAGTAGATTCTGTGTTGGTTTCTTCGGTCTCAGTGGTAGAGCCGCAAGCAGCCATGGACAGGATCATTGCCATTGCCAAAATCGCAGAAAGAATTCTTTTCATTTTTTGTCCTACTTTCTTTCGCTTTATTTCTTCGTAATGATACGAAGTTGCTATAAATATAACAGATTTTTTATTTCAGCATAATGTACAAAATGCTGATTTTTTCACTTTTATAGGCCAAAGCATAGAAACTTTTTCTTATTCATTCTCCTATCAACAATAACATAATTCGATTTATTGACCAACAAAAATGAATAAATTGCGCCATACAATATCTTTTTCTTATATGTCAAAAAGTCTATTTTGTTTTTTTAGTACTTTGTATTTTGTGATAGAATTAATCTATATCATGTTAGTAAATGTGAGAAAATAAGCACCTTGCTATTGGGGTTTCCCTTCAGCAAAGTGCTTGTTTTCCATTTTATAACGAGCCGTTCTCCTCTGTCTCTTCATCTTTCCAGAAACACCAATCCATAACAGATTTATTCCAGATTTTATCCATTTCCGTCGACATTTGAAGCCCTGCCTCCCCATTGATACTGTGCGTCAAATGGCGAAGCAGCAGTTCTTTTTCATTTTTCAGTGACATCTCCTGCCGTGTTACTGTCATTGGATAAGTAAGAATATCGTCCTTACGACAAAGTGTGACGGTAGCTATTCCGCCTGAATACAGTGGCTGGGCACTTTTATCCCATCTGCGCAGGAAGATGACTGCAACATTATTGTTTCCTTCTTCCATTCGCTGAAGCCTCAACTGAAAGTAATCCGAAATAGAAGGATCCATTTTTCCCTGGTAGCAGGCCAGGCGTGCCTCACTGGATGGGAGCGATTTATTGTATTTTTCAAGCTCAGCAACAAAATTCTTTTGCAAATCTTCTTCAAAAAGCTTCAGTACTTCCGGAAAACGCCGATCTCTGCGGATACCCGTAATAAAACAGCAGTGCAATTCCCCCGCCTTTTCCTTCATTTGAAGGAGACCTGCCCGAAGCTCCAGTCCATGGTCCCCATGATAAGGATAAAAGCAACGATAAATGCCAGCATAACGGCTCCAGCGCTCACGAACTTGGCGCAAAGGTGGAAATGGAGCCATATCCCGCTGCAACAAATCTTCTGCTGTTACACTCTCATCGTAAACAAAAGCTTTGGTACAAAACAAAGCAAGATCTTTCACAAAGCGCTGGCTTGGCTCTTTTCTCCCGGAAATCATCGCGTCTACTGTTCCCCAGCCCTGCAAAGTATTACCGGACAATAACTCGTAGAGCAGTGGTTGATATTCCGCCAATTTTTTCTTGAAATCTTCGTTTTTTTCGGAATGATCATCGTTTTTCATTTTACGCATGATTTGCGCCAGGCCTTCCCCGCTGAAAGGCTCTCCCTGAAAGCGCTCTTTCATTGATTCCAGATTCTGTAGTAATTGTTTCTTCTGCTTTTCGTCCGTAATTCTCGTTAAATTTTGGTTTGACATGGCGATCACTTCCTTTGAACTTAGTGTACCATATCCTGTTTTTCGCGTCAATAAGCCAGTTTATTTTTCGTTAAATTTAACCGAACTCAATCAATGTATTAACAAAACTACCATGGTATGATGGAAACAAGCAAAAGGTGGCCACCGATGCAATAAAACAAAAAGGAGAATCATTATGTTAGAAGAACAAGTAAGTGTGGAAGAAAATATGCTCGATACAACTTTATCTGTTTGCCCAGATGAAAGCTCTTCTTCCGAGACACAGGAAGAGCCTTTGGATCAGAAAATCCACGAATTATACGAAACCATGGAAAAGCTGAACGAAATCGAGAAAAAACGCCTGGATTCCTGGATCAAGCTGCAAAAAACAAAAAAACGATGCCAGAATTTTCTGAAGCTCTCCGGCATCACCA
>JAGALG010000154.1 GCA_017848075.1 Oscillospiraceae bacterium
ATCAAAGAGAAGATAACCCCCATCATCTCTCTCTATGTATGAAGATCCCCTCCGTCCTGCTATAGGCGAAGGGGATCCTTTTTTATTTGATTCGATTATGAAGCTGACCAACAGATTCGATCTTACAGAGCACTTCGTCTCCCGACTTTAAAAAGCGGGGAGGATCAAAACTCATACCAACACCAGCCGGAGTACCGGTAGCAATAATGTCACCGGGTTCCAGCGTCATACACTGTGACAGCTCGGAAATGATCGTGGGCAAATCGGCAATCAACAAGCGGGTATTGGATTGCTGTCGCAGCTCGCCGTTCACATAGCAGGACAGATCCAGCTCCAGAGGGAAAGGAAGCTGACTTTTATGAACGATGGCAGGGCCCATGACAGCATAGCCATCCAGGCTTTTGCCACGCAGCCACTGGATATGTTTCTTCTGAATGGCACGAGATGTGATATCGTTGAAGACAGAATAGCCGAAGATATAATCCTCTGCCTGTTCCGGAGGAATATTCCGTCCTTCCTTACCGATAATGACAGCCAGCTCGGCCTCATAATCCATACAGGGATCCAGCTCTGGATAGGAGGCAATCTCTTCCCCTGGGCCGCTGATCCGACAGGCTCGCTTGGAAAAGTAAATATGTTGTTCGTCTTTTTTGTCCTGCAGGCGGAAGAAATCCTCCGTTTCCTCCTGATGAGCCCGATAGTTAATGCCCACACAGAGAATATCATGGATCGGCCGAGAAATTGGGGCCAAAAGCCGCACTTCTTCCAGAGAGAGGCTGCCGGAAGTTGCCTTCTTCCAAAGCTGTTCCGCACGCTGTAGCTCTTCCTCTGTAACAGAGGAGATAAAATCAATCATATTGTGAAAAGAACGCTCGATGCCCAAGTCAGATAGTGAGGCGATTTCTGTTCCGTTTGGAAGCAAAGCGCCTAAATGCTGAGTTCCCTTGTATTCGTAAGTGATCCAATGCATGGCTTGACCCTCCTGTTGCTTTTGATACTAAAATTATATCAGAAAAGCCTATACTTGAAAAGGAAGACGGTTTGTCTTACCGAAAACTCCATACGAAAAAAGAGCAGCTAAAAAGCCTCCATGTCATTTTTGAATGAGACGGAGGCTTTTGCCTTCTCCAAATCGGTGTTTAATGTGTTGCTCCGTGAGAAGCTGTGATATCCTGCTCATTTTCGATGCAGGCTTCAATGGAGAGCTCCAGTCCCTTGGCAATCTCACTGAGAGGCATGGAAGCGAAGCGGAAGTTTCCTTGCATGGTAGCGTATGGAACATGGATAAAGCCGCCGCGAACCGCAGGGAATTCCTGATGCAGAAGATGGAGAACCGAGTACATCAAATGATTACAAACATAGGTACCTGCCGTATTGGATACAGAGGCTGGAATATCGTTTTCAACCATTTTTTGTACCATTGCTTTGATAGGCAGCGTGCTGAAATAAGCGTCAGGGCCGTCTTTGACAATGGCTTCACCGCTGGGGACATAGCCTTCATTATCGGGAGTAGCGCCATCGTTGACATTGATACCAACCCGTTCCGGATTGATGGCGGTTCTTCCGCCAGCCTGACCGACACAGATTACGATATCAGGCTGTTCCTCCCGGATTTTTTGAGCCACAACCTCTCCGGACAGACCGAATACAACAGGAACCTCTAATTTTACAATTTTAGCCCCCAAAATCTCATTGGGCAGCAGTTTGACTGCCTCGTAAGATGGATTTTTTGTTTCTTTTCCAAAGGGCTGAAAGCCTGTTACTAAAATTTTCATGAAACTCCTCCTCTTCTGAATCACAGCAAGGTAAATTCTATTTAGATGGTAGCATGAGTGTTCTTCAGAATCAAGATTTTTCCGCGAAAATCTGTAACTTATCCTCATCGTTTTCGTCTTCTTTTTTAGTTTGCAAAATGTTCATAAAGAATTCACAGGCTTTTTCATATTTTAAGGAGCTTATCATAGGAAGTGGAAGAACTTTCTGTTATAATGGATAGGTAAGAAGTAAAGCCGTAAAGACGGCGAAAGAATCGAGGAGATGCAATGGCGTCGATCATCAAAATACAAAACCTGAGAAAGGTCTACCCGGTGGGAAAAGAGCGGATCGTGGCCTTGGACAATGTCAGCTTTGAGATTGAACAGGGGGAGATTTGCTGTATTTTAGGTACCTCGGGTTCCGGTAAATCCACTCTGCTGAATCAGCTGGCGGGTTTGGAGAAGCCGACCAAAGGTTCTGTTGTGATTGGAAAGACCAACATATCTACCCTGTCGGAGAATCGTTTGGCAAAGTTCCGGCAAAAGTATATTGGCTTTGTGTTCCAGTCCTACAATCTGCTGCCGGCCTATACGGCGCTGGAAAATGTGGCTATGCCGCTGATGTTCCGGGGAATGAGTAAGGGTAAACGCAACAAAAAGGCGGCTCAGCTGCTGAAACTGGTAGGTTTGGGAAAACGAATTTATCATAAGCCGACCCAGATGTCCGGTGGTCAGCAACAGCGTGTTGGCATTGCAAGAGCCTTTGTCTGCAAGCCGAAGATTATCTTTGCGGATGAACCGACAGGAAACCTGGACTCCCAAACCCCAAGAGACGTGATGGAGCTGATGGTAAACCCGTGTCGGCAGTACAATGAGACGCTGGTACTGGTAACCCATGACCGGGATTTGGCCCTTTATGCAGACCGCATCATCACTCTGCAGGATGGACGGATCATCAATGATGAGAAGAATCAGTCCATCGCCCGTACTGAGGAACAGATCCAGGCAGAGCAAGAGGCGAAAGAACCAACAGAAGAAAAAGAGCAGGAAACTGCAGAACAAACAGAAGAGTCCTAAAAGAGCAAAAGGAGAGCAAATATGAAACGACAGAAAATGCTAAAACGCGGCCTTTGTGTGCTGTTGGCCCTGCTGATGATCGGAGCGGTTCTGGTCAGCGCAATGCCAGTCCATGCGACGAACACAGAGAGTGAGGAAAATCAGCAGCAAAATAGTTCCAACAGCAGTATCATCAATTATCAGGGAGCAAATCTGCGGAGAGTGGCGAACTATCCGCTCATCACCTTCTATGATGAAGATGGGAAACAGATTCCGGAGCTGACCGGTATTCTGGCTGGACGGGATGACTTGAAATACGATTCCAGCGAAATCAGCTATCAAGTCACCAACGCAGAAGGAAAAAAAGAGACCAAGACAGTTTCTTACAGCAAGGTTGACTTGGTATTTGCCTATGCTGATATGAACTACCCGCTGATCAAAAATGGGGTAGACAGCTTCAAAAATATGCCGGATGACGAGTACGCTTATAGCTACATTCATTACGGTGAGGAAGAAATCGAAGCTGACAGTGTAAGCTTCACGAAAACCCAGAATAATTATCTTATGGCAAAAATCGGTTTCTATGGTGTGGATCTGTTTGATGATTACAACGATGAGATTCAGCTGTATCTGCAGTATCAGACCAAAGATGCCAACACCGGTGCTCTTTCCAATATGACAAGAGGTAATGCAGACTATAAATTCTCCAAATTGGAAACTCCGATCCGCGATGAAGAGCAG
>JAGALG010000155.1 GCA_017848075.1 Oscillospiraceae bacterium
CCACACAGAGCAGCTACAGCCTGGAGGTGACTCGCACAAGGGGCAGCATCTACGATTGCAAAGGGCGACGGCTGACCGAGCGGCAGTCCTCCTATGTGGCGGCCTTATCCCCCTCGGTGGAGGCCATGGAGCTGCTGGCCCAAACCATCAGCGGCAGCCAGCGAACGGAGGTGCTGGAGCAGCTGCGGGAGGGCAAGCCCTTCCTTTTCCCTCTGCAGCAGCCGCTGTACGGGGAGGGGATCCGCCTTTTTTCTGTCTACGAGCGCTATGACAGTCAGCCCTTCGCAGCGCACAGTTTGGGCTATTTGGACTATGAGGGCAAGGGAGTCATGGGCATTGAAAAGGCCTTTGAGGAGCAGCTGCGGCAGGCCGGGGAGCGGGTTCTTTTGCGCTACGGTGTGGATATTCAGCAGCGGCCTTTGGAGGCGGTGGAACCACAGGTATCGGGCAGCAGCCAGCCGGTGAAAGCCGGCGTGGTTCTGACTTTGGACGAGGAAATTCAGCTGATTACTCAGGTGGTGGCTCGGCAAATGCTGGACAGGGGTGCCGTGGTGGTCATGGATGTGGACAGCGGTCAGCTGAAGGGCGTAGCCAGTGTGCCCAGCTTTTCACCGACCGACCCGGCGGCCAGCCTGAACAGGGAGGACGCCCCCTTTCTGAATCGGGCCTTTTCCGCTTACAATGTGGGATCCACCTTCAAATTGGCAGTGGCAGCCGCCGCCTTGGAGCAGGGAGTCTCCCCCAGCTATACCATCGACTGTGTGGGCGGCGTGGAGGTAGCACAGCGGATGGTCTACTGTCACTATCGGGCGGGACATCGCCGCACCGACATGAAGAAGGCCTTGGAGCAGTCCTGCAACCCTTATTTTATTTCGCTGGCGCAGCAGATTGGCGGCGACAGCATTTTAACCATGGCAAAGCATATGGGTTTGGGCTCCTCCACGGAACTGGCAGAGGGCTTTTCTTCCGCAGCGGGGAATCTGCCCAGCTTGCAGCAAGTCAGCTCGCCGCTGGGTTTGGCCAATGTTTCCTTTGGTCAGGGGGAGCTGCTGGCGACTCCGGTGCAGATCGCAGCCATGGTCAGCTCCATTGCCAACGGCGGCTATCAGGTGCAGCCTCAGCTGGTGCTGGGCTGGACAGAGGACGGAACGGTGCCTCAGCCGGAGGAGCAGGCCTCCCGGCAGATCTTCTCCCGGCAAACAGCGGAGCAGCTGCAGCAGTTTATGATTCAGGTGGTGGAGGAGGGCAGCGGTACCAATGCTAAACCGGACAGCGGCGGCGCAGGCGGCAAGACCGCCTCGGCCCAGACGGGAGCCTACGATGAGAGCGGTGAGGAGATCGTCCACGCATGGTTTGCCGGTTTCTATCCGGCAGAGGAAGCAAAGTATGCCATCGTGGTGCTGGCCGAAGGCATGGAAAGCGGCGGAACCTATGCTGCTCCGGTTTTCAAACGCATTTGTGACAATTTGGCCCGGATGGAGCCGGAAGAATAAAAAAAGCCCTCTCCGAAAGGAGAGGGCCAAGCAGCGTTTCAAGAATTATTTGTTTTTAGAAACCAGCTGACGGGTATGTTCAGCTACCATTTCTGGAGTGATGTCGGTTCTTCTTGCAACACCGGTTTCGATTGCAACGCGAGCTACATTAGCAGCTACAGCTGGAGCAACGCGGTTGTCGAAGGTGGAAGGAATGATGTATTCTGCGTTCAGTTCTTCGTCAGATACCAGACCTGCGATTGCATGAGCAGCAGCCAGTTTCATTTCTTCGTTGATCTTTCTTGCGTGAACATCCAGAGCGCCACGGAAGATACCAGGGAATGCCAGAACATTGTTGATCTGGTTTGGATAGTCGGAACGACCGGTACCCATGATTGCTACGCCAGCTTCTTTTGCCAGTTCTGGTTTGATTTCTGGATTTGGGTTAGCCATAGCGAATACGATTGGGTTTGGTTTCATGGTTTTAACCATTTCTGGGGTCAGAACATCAGCAACAGAGCAGCCCAGGAACAGGTCAGCGTCTTTTACAACATCAGCCAGACCGCCTTTGATCATGTTAGGGTTGGTGATCTCAGCGATAGCAGCGGTGGAGCTTCTCATATTTGGACGGCCTTTGTATACAGCACCCTTGGAGTCGCACAGAGTGATGTCTTTTACGCCCAGAGCCATGATCAGTTTGGAAACGGAGATTGCAGCAGCGCCGCAGCCGTTTACAGCAACTTTCAGGTCTTCAGCTTTTTTGCCCTGCAGTTTCAGTGCGTTGATGGTAGCAGCAGCACAAACGATAGCGGTACCGTGCTGGTCATCATGGAATACAGGGATGTCGCAGATTTCTTTCAGTTTTTCTTCGATGTAGAAGCAGTCTGGAGCACCGATGTCTTCCAGGTTATGTTTCTGCAACTCCGACCGCCATAGCCTGTGGCACAAGAGGCAGACAGGTCAGCGGAAAATCAGGCA
>JAGALG010000156.1 GCA_017848075.1 Oscillospiraceae bacterium
CAAAAATCAATATTTTTAGATCCTTGTGATCTAATCGAAATTCTTCTGCTTTTAATATTTTCATGCTGGAATGCGTTTGAGTGTTCAATTAGAAAAGGCAGGGCAGCGGATGACTGTCCTGCCTTGGCTGTGTGAAAAATTACAGTCCCCAGATCTTTTTGGCGTATTCGCCGATGGCACGGTCTGCACAGAAGTAGCCGGCCTGAGCAGTATTGTTCAGGGCCATCTTCTGCCACTTGTACAGATCGCCGTAGGTCTCGAAGGCTTTGCGGCGTACTTCGTTGTAGCTGTCGAAGTCCTTCAGCACCATGTATGGGTCACGGAACTTCAGGCTGTCAGCCAGCGGATCGAAGGTATTGCCTGCGATAGAGCCGTTCTGCAGCATATTGATCGCCAGATTCAGCTCTGCATGGTTGGAGTAAATTTCAAATGGGTTGTAGCCCAGCTCTTTGGTCTTGTTCACTTCCGGAGTGTCCATACCGAAGACAAAGATATTGTCCGGACCAACATGCTCGCCGATCTCCACATTGGCGCCATCCCAGGTACCCAGGGTCACAGCACCGTTAAGCATCAGCTTCATGTTGCCGGTACCGGAAGCCTCGGTGCCTGCCAGAGAGATCTGCTCGGAGATCTCCGATGCCGGCATCAGCAGCTCGGACAGAGTCACACGGTAGTCTTCCAGATATACGATGTTCAGGATATCACGAACCTGCGGATCGTTCTGAATCTGTTTGCCCAGAGAGCAGATGAATTTAATGATCTGTTTTGCCAGATAGTAGCCCGGAGCCGCTTTGGCACCGAAGATGAAGGTCACCGGCTGGTAATCCTTATTTGGATTTGCCTTGATCTCATTATACATGGTCAGGATCTGCATTGCGTTCAGATGCTGGCGTTTGTACTCATGGAGGCGTTTTACCTGTACATCAAAGATGGAGTCCGGATTGATCACCTGACCGCTGTGCTTCTGAATATAATCAGCAAAGTCCACTTTATTGGCCCGTTTGATCTGTGCAAAGCGTTCCAGAACGGTTTTGTCATCCTGGAATTTCAGCAGATCCACCATCTTCTCCTGATCCTTCATAAAGCCGTCTCCGATCAGCTCGGTGATCATGTTGTTCAGTCTTGGGTTGGACTGATACAGCCAGCGGCGGGATGCGATACCATTGGTCACATTATTGAATTTATGAGGGCTTACTTTATAGAAGTCATGGAGCACATCGTCCTTCAGGATCTGGCTGTGGAGTGCAGAAACACCGTTGGTGCTGTGGGAGCCCACAACAGACAGATTAGCCATGTGGATCACATGATTGTCGATGATCGCCATACGGGAAACGGTGTAACCGTCCAGATGAGCCTCTTTGTACAGCTGCTGTTTCCAGCGGTTGTCGATCTCTTTAACGATCTGATAAATACGAGGCAGCAGAGCACGGAACATATCCTCGTTCCAGCACTCCAGAGCTTCGCTCATAACGGTGTGGTTGGTGTAGGCGAAGGTACGGATCACAATATTCCATGCCTTTTCCCAGCTGTAATTGAATTCATCCAGCAGCATACGCATCAACTCTGGGATCGCCAGAGTTGGGTGGGTATCGTTGATATGGATCGCGTTTTTCTCCGCAAAGTTATCCATGGTGCCGTAGGTGGTAACATGACGGCGAACGATATCATGGATGGAAGCAGAAACCAGGAAGTACTGCTGTTTCAGACGCAGGGTCTTACCCTGTGGATGGTTGTCGTTTGGATAGAGGATCTTGGAGATAACCTCTGCATTGGTGTTGCCGCCCAGTGCGGAAGCGTAGTCACCGCGGTTGAAGGATTCCATGTCGAAGACTGGGCTCTTTGCAGTCCACAGACGGAGCACGCTGACACCCTTGGTGTCGTAGCCGGAGATCATAATATCGAATGGGATTGCCTTAACGGTGGTGTAATCCTTGTGCTGAACATGGTGGTAGCCATAGTCCCAGTACTCCTCAATGTAACCGCCGAAGTGGATATCCACCGCGCGATCCGGCAGCTCCTCCAGCCAAACTTTTCCGCCAGGGAGCCAGTTGTCCGGCAGCTCAGACTGCCAGCCATCGATGATCTTCTGCTTGAAGATACCGTACTCATACAGAATGGAGTAGCCCATTGCCGGATATTCCTGAGTAGCCAGAGCGTCCATAAAGCAGGCTGCAAGACGGCCCAGACCGCCGTTGCCCAGACCGGCATCCGGCTCCAGCTCAAAGAGATTTTCCATTTTCACATTGTGTTTTTTCAGCACATCACCAACCACATCCTGCAGCTTCAGGTTGTAGATGGAGTTTTTCAGAGAGCGGCCCAGCAGGAATTCCATGCACATGTAGTACACCTGTTTGCGGCCTCTTGCCTGATAATCCGCACGGAAATGCGCCCGTTTCTCCTTCATAATACGGCGCACGATGCTTGCGGTAGCATGATAAAATTCTTCATCGGTGGCATTCTTGACGGTTCGACCAGTGGATGCCAGTTCCGTGGACAGCCATTCTTCAAACTGTTCGCGGGTGATGCTGTTTTCCATAAAAAGTTTCTCCTTTACCTATAAAAAATCCGGTTCAAAACCGGCCTGTAGTAAACAACAGTCCATCATAGATTATAGCTGATTTCTATGCTATGTGCAAGTTTTGGATAAAAATTTGGCAATATGCCAAATCTTCCGGGAGAAATCTCAAAACATTGTCCTGCTCTGCGCTTTGTGTTATACTGAAAGCAACAACTTTGATGAAAGGTCGTGTCATGTATGGATTTCCTCTCTATGGCAAAAGCCCGTTATTCTGTCCGAAAATATAAGGACACTCCTGTTGAAGCAGAAAAACTGCAGAAAATTCTGGAGGCCGGTCGTGTGGCTCCTACCGCCAAAAATGGCCAGCCGCAGCGCGTTTATGTGCTCCAGTCCCCGGAAGCACTGGAAAAAGCCAAGGAAGCAGCCCGCTTCTACGATGCTCCTGTTCTGCTGATGGTCTGCGCAGATAAGGACGAGGCCTGGGTTCGCCAGTATGATGGCATGAACTCCTTCCAGATCGACGCTTCCATCGTCACCGATCATATGATGATGCAGGCCACCGAGCTGGGACTGGGCAGCCTTTGGATCTGCTGGTTCCAGGAAAGTGTGCTCCGTGAGAAATTCAACCTGCCGGATAACATCGTTCCGGTCAACCTGTTGGCTCTTGGCTACGCAGACTGCGAACCTGCCTCCCCGGAACGCCACAGCGAAAAACGCAAGGCTTTGG
>JAGALG010000018.1 GCA_017848075.1 Oscillospiraceae bacterium
ACTTCCGCATTACTCCTTCCACCAGCCGGAGCCTCTCTTTGCTTTGGAGCGGTATGTACTCCTCCTCATCAACGCCAAAAATATTGTGATGATATGATAACACGAAAATGGCTTAAATGCAAGGATTTTTTTCTATTTTACATTCCGGTAGTACAGGCCTCTGGTCACACCTTCCCGCTTCTCAAAGGTTTCGCTGTAGGAGCGGATCACGGAATCTACCTCCTCAGCTGTTTCACCGGTAAAGTACAACAGAGCAAAGTCGAAGCTGTTCCATTCGTTCCATTTATCAGCCAAATATAGCGGTTTGCCGTTGAAAATCTCAGAATACTGACGCTGGGTGCAGCGTACTTCAAAGGTTTCGCCTTTGCGATCTTTCAGCACACCGTACTGCTGACAGTTTTTGCAGCCTTTCAGTTTGATGGGGCAGTTTCGGGTAACCATCAGCGGAAGTCTGCCATAAGCAAAGATACCGTGAGGCAGGTAGTCGCCCAAACTCTTGATGCGGCCATGATTCAGTTCAAAAGAAACCAGCGCATCTGCCAAACCAAGCTCCGCATACTCCTTCATCGACAGGGAGTTAGCAATATTCAAGCTGGTATCACCGTGGATGATGAAGCCCAGACGACGGGCCAGATGTACCATGCCGATATTTCCGGCGCAGAGATGACGAATCCCTTTCGCTTTCAGTGCCAGCAGCCGCTCTTCCAAAAGGGCGGCATCATCCCCGAAGACGATACGAGGAGGAACGACAGCAATCTTTTCCGCCCATTCAGCTGAGAGCTGTGCAAAATTCTTCTCCAGCTGATCCAATGGAACTGCGATCAGTTCGCATTGTTCTGCCATTTTTTCTGTGATCTGTTCCACTTTACGAACCTGCGCCCGAAGGGTCGGACGGCGGAGAGACAACTTCTTCGGATGGGCTGGGATTGGCGTATCCACGAAGGTCCATGGTTTGATTTCTGAACGGAGAGCGCTCAACTGTTCCAGTGCTTCCCGGCGCAGCTGATTCATTTGAGAAGCCGGACAAATCAATCCGTCATCCAGTTCACAGGTCAGGGAATTCAAATAGTAGAAGGTTCCGCCTAATTTTTCCATGCTGCGTCGAACCAGTTCTTCACTGGTCGGACGGTTCATAGCACTTTCCGGAATCTCAGCAGTGACACTTACACAGTTGCCATCGGGATCGGAAGCGGTCAGCGTTACCGACTGGCCTGCTTTCATCACAAAGCGGAAATCAACACCGATATGGGGATATTCCTTCTCCAGCTGATTGGACAGCTGTTTCAGTACCTTTTGTCCTGCCAAAACATCCTCATGCTGACGGGTACCGAACATATCAATACCCAGTTTACCATCAAAGTAGCCGCGGGTAAAACCACTGCGGGAGAAGGCGGCCTCCAGCTGTTCCATATTGGGTTCTTCCCCATTAAGCGCCTGACGGAATCCGCTCACGGCAGCAGAAACATACTCTGGGCGTTTCATGCGGCCTTCGATTTTCAAAGAATCCACGCCAAGTGCTTTCAGCTCTTCGATGCGGTCAACTAAAGTCAGATCTTTTAAGGAGAGGGCATAGCCGTTATCACCGCGGCCGGAAGAGAAGGGCAGACGGCAAGGTTGCGCGCAGAGACCGCGGTTGCCGCTGCGTTCACCGATCAGAGAGCTCATATAGCACTGCCCGGACAGGCACATGCACAGGGCACCGTGAACGAAGATTTCGGTTTCTACCGGAACCTGTTCCACAACAGCACGAATCTCCTCAGCACTCATTTCCCGGGCCAGTACCACACGAGTAAAGCCCAGCTCCTGCATTTGCTTTGCGCCGGAGACATTGTGAACCGCCATCTGAGTAGAGGCGTGGAGAGGAATCTCCGGCGCCCACTGGCGCAGCAGTTCCATGACACCCAGATCCTGTACCAAAATGGCATCCACACCGTTTTCGCAGGCAGCACGGACAGATTCTTTCAAATCCTCCATCTCCCGGTCAAAGACCAGCGTATTCAGGGTCATATACATTTTTACTCCGCGGGCTTTGCAATAGCGAGCCATTTCACGGAATTGATTTTCATCGAAGTTTTTAGCATTGCGGCGGGCATTGAATTGGCCATAACCAAAATAAACCGCATCTGCGCCGCTGTTGACAGCGGCCATCATGCTTTCCATGCTGCCAGCAGGGGCCAGAATTTCCAATTTGCTCATAGCGTCCTCCTTTGTGGGGCTTTATCTGAAAAGAAAACCCAGAGCATTGCTGTCTGGGTTTTGTCGTTGTGCTTCTTATTCGGGTTTCTGTTCCGCCAAATTCTGGCGCAGCAGATTGATCTCCCGTTTGAGTTTATCGATCTCCCGCTGATACTCGTCGGCCTCAATATGGGCACGAGCGGCTTCCTCCAAATATTCACTCAGCTGTCCGCGGAGGTGATCGGCGTTATTCTCGCTTTTTTTCAGCTGATCTGCATAATCCA
>JAGALG010000157.1 GCA_017848075.1 Oscillospiraceae bacterium
CCCATCGATCAGTTTTTGAGCTGCGGAGCGAGTTATGGTTTCTACATTCTCTGCAATCCATTTATCCAGTCGCAAACCGGAGCTTTCTGCAGATACCAATTTAATCATGGCTTTCGCTTCCCTTTTTTGTTTCTTTTCCATCAATGAACAGCAGATAAAGCATTAACAGGATCGTGCCGCAGACGATGCAGATATCCGCTAAATTAAATACTGCAAAGTTGATCAAACGAAAATCAATATAGTCCACTACGAAATTACCGGGACGAATGACACGATCAATCAGATTACCGACACCGCCCGCCAAAATAAGACAGGTGGAAAACACACCAATGCGATGGCTGATTTTCTTGCTAAGAAGCATATAAAGCAGAAACAGCAGCATGACAATGCTCAAAATAACAAGAAACTCTGTTTTACCTGTCAGAATACTGAAGGCTGCACCGCGATTTTCACGATATGTCAGATGCAGCACTCCTTCTATGATAGGAATCGTAGAAATCGGCTGCAGTTGGGTTAAAGCCCAATATTTGATCAGCTGGTCCAATGCGACCAGCAGCACAGAAAGGATAAGACATGGAACTAACATGGATGTTCTCCTTTATGCTTGGATTGATAAAAGAAGCGGTGCAGCGTGACTGCACCGCTTAATGAAACGGATTATTTTACGATTTTGCTGCAGCGAGCGCAAAGGGTTGGATGTTCTGGATCGGTACCAACGGTATCGCTGTAAACCCAGCAGCGTTCGCATTTCTGGCCTTCTGCTTTGGAAATCTCAACGAACAGACCTTCTACTTCGCCAAATTTCTCAGCAGGAGCAGCGTCAACCAGTACAACCTTGGAAACGATAAATACAGCTTCCAGGATATCTTCATTTGCTTTCAGGAAGTTGTACAGATCACCGGTGCAGGTCAGAGTTACTTTTGCTTCCAGAGCTTTACCAATGGATTTTGCTGCACGAGCATCTTCCAAAGCTTTATTTACATCGTCGCGGATCTTGCGGATCTGATCCCATTTTGCCATGAATTCAGCAGATTCGCTGTATTCGCCGCCTTTTGGCATTTCATTGAATACAACAGCTTCAGAATTCAGTTTTGCAGATTTTGGCAGGTGCTGCCAAATTTCATCACAGGTAAAAGCAAGGATAGGTGCAAACACCAGAGTCAGATCTCTCAGGATACGATAGATTGCAGTCTGAGCAGCACGACGGGAAACAGAGTTTGGTGCTTCCACATACAGACGATCTTTCAGGATATCCAGATAGAAGTTGGACATATCAATGGAGCAGAAGTTACGAACAGCATAGTAAACAGAGTTAAACTCGAATTTCTCATATGCTTTGTTACATTCTTTTACCAGATTGTCCATGGTAGCCAGTGCCCAACGATCCAGTTCGAACAGCTGATCGTCAGATACAGAGTCGGTATCCGGATTGAAGTCATACAGGTTACCCAGAATGTAACGAGCAGTGTTACGAATCTTTCTGTAAGACTCGGACAGCTGTTTCAGAATATCGTTGGAAATACGGATATCAGAGTGGTAGTCGGAGGATGCAACCCACAGACGAAGAATATCAGCACCGAAATCTTTGATTACTTCTTCTGGCGCAATACCGTTGCCGGCAGATTTATGCA
>JAGALG010000019.1 GCA_017848075.1 Oscillospiraceae bacterium
AGGAAGGCACCGACAGCGACCTGTACTTCAATGCTTCTGTTAATGGTCAGACTTACACCTTCTTGGTAGAATACTACCTCTGCAATGAAACCACCGATGTTTACAAAGCTGTTCAGGCTCTGGAAATCGGCCAGACCATCGATATGGAAGGCTTCCTCTACTGGTATGAAGGTGTTAACCCACATATCACTTCTGTAACTGTAAAATAAGCTGTTTATGAAAAGCACCTGTCTTTGACAGGTGCTTTCTGTATGACAGGACTTGACATTTCCCAAAGGATTCGCTACAATGTTCTTGCTCATCGGAGGGCTTGTAATCGCAATTACAAAGCTGGATAAGATGCTGAGTGTCGCTCAGTTTTCTTGTCCGGCTTTTTTGTTAGGAGGAATTGAATGAAACAAACAAGCAGTTTTACAGAAGATAAAATCTTTCTTCCATTGATTCGATTTGCACTGCCGGTATTGGCAGCATTATTTTTGCAGACGATGTATGGTGCAGTAGACTTGTTGGTAGTGGGACAATTTGGAACGTCGGCAGATGTTTCCGCAGTTTCCACAGGCAGTCAGGTAATGATGACTATTACGACCGTTATCACAGGATTGGCAATGGGCTTGACGATTTTTGTCGGCAAAAAAATTGGTGAAGGCGAA
Source organism: Oscillospiraceae bacterium (assembly GCA_017848075.1). Lineage (GTDB taxonomy): Bacteria > Bacillota > Clostridia > Oscillospirales > Ruminococcaceae > Negativibacillus. Next base: position 651 of record JAGALG010000019.1, read on the forward strand.
CGGGAAGAGGCAGGAGCCATTATCGGCAGCGGCATTTGGCTGTTTGCTGTGTTTGCCTTGCTTTTGACTATAGTCATGGTGCTGGCAGCTTCTAATTTGGCAGAGCTGATGCATGCGCCGGAGGAAGCCTTCGAACAGACCGTTTCTTATATTGGTGTGTGTTCTGCAGGTGCAATTTTCATTGTTGCATATAATTTAGTGGGAAGTATTTTCCGTGGGATTGGCAACTCAACGATTCCGCTGATGACTGTAGCCATTGCCTGCGTATTGAATATTGTGGGTGACCTATTGCTGGTTGGTGTGTTCCAAATGGGAACCACCGGTGCAGCCATTGCCACTGTTTTTGCTCAGGCAGCGAGTGTTGTACTCTCTTTGCTGATTATTCGGAAACTGGAACTTCCGTTCCAGCTGAGCCGAAAGGATATCCGCCCGAATGGAAACAATATCAAACAGATTTTGACTTTGGGTATCCCGATTGCTCTGCAGGATCTTTTGGTCAGCATTTCTTTCCTGTTCATCATTGCCATCGTGAATTCTCTGGGACTGATTGCATCAGCTGGTGTTGGTGTTGCAGAGAAGCTGTGTGGCTTTGTTATGCTGGTACCGTCGGCATACATGCAGGCCATGTCTGCTTTTGTAGCACAGAATATCGGTGCAGGAAAACCGGAGAGAGCAAGAAAGGCTCTGTTCTGCGGCATTGCCTCTTCCTTTGCAGTGGGTGTTCTGATGTTCCTTGCAGTTTTCTTCCATGGGGATCTTCTGGCGGGCCTGTTCGCAAAAGAAGAAGCAGTTATTTTGGCAGCGGCAGAGTATCTGAAATCTTATGCTATTGATTGTATGCTGACATCTTTCCTGTTCTGCTTTATTGGCTATTTCAATGGCTGTGGCAGTACACTGTTCGTTATGCTGCAGGGTATTGTTGGCGCCTTTGGCGTGCGCCTGCCGTTGTCTTATTTCCTGAGTCAGATCCTACCGATTTCACTGTTCCGCATCGGTTTGGCGACTCCGGCTTCCACAACGGTCCAGATTATTCTGTGTCTTGTTTGGTTTGTGGTTCTTTTGAAAAAACATAAGCAGCAATTCGCACACTAAAGAAAGCCCTCCAATGTGGAGGGCTTTCTTGCGTCCATGGAAGAAAAATGCTACAATGAAAAAAATGACAGAGGGGGAAGAGCATGTTTCAGGACAAAGTTGTTGTTGTAACCGGCGGAGCCATGGGCATAGGCCGCTGCATTTGTGAGGAATTTGAAAAAGCCGGATTTATTACCGGGGAAAATATCTGTATTGACGGTGGCATGACCAAACTGATGATTTATCATAACGATCATGGTTGGAATTACGAAGGGTAGGGAACAAGAATGAAACGAATCCAATATAATTCTCCGGTTGTTCTGACCTTCTTTATTCTGTCCCTTTTTTCTCTGATTTTGGGGATGGCCACGAATGGTCTGACTACAAGTTTATGTTTTTCCGTATATAAGGCATCGTTGTCTGATCCACTGACCTATATTCGTTTTGTTGGTCATGTGTTGGGACATGCGGATTTTGATCATTTTATTTCCAATATGCTTTTGTTTTTGGTGATTGGCCCGCCGTTGGAGGAGAAATACGGAAGCAGTACCTTACTGGAAGGAATTTTACTGACAGCTCTGGTCTCCGGTATTCTGCAATTTATTTTGTTCCCAGGTACAGCTCTGTTGGGAGCCAGCGGCATCGTGTTTATGTTTATTATGCTGTCCTCCTTGTCCGGAAGACGGGGCGATAAGATCCCGCTGACATTGATCCTCGTAGCGGCTCTGTATTTGGGCCAGGAGCTGTTTTCCATGCTCTTTGTAACGGATAGCGTGGCAAACTTTATGCATCTTGTAGGCGGTGCCTGCGGCACCTTTTTTGGCTTTCAGAAAGCGAAACGACATTAAAAAAGAGTCCTCTCTGTGAGGACTCTTTTTTCTTATCCCAAGATTTTTTTCAGATCGTTCTCGACTGTGCTGATTGGAGCAATATGGTATGTTTCTACAAGGGAGTTCAGCACATTAGGAGAAAGGAAGGCTGGGAGGG
>JAGALG010000158.1 GCA_017848075.1 Oscillospiraceae bacterium
CTGTTCCCCTGACTGAGGGTCACAGAGATCTCATCCAGACGGGCCATCGCTGTTTCAAAGGTCCATTTTTCTGCCATTTATTTCGCTCCTTCCTCCGTCGGTCGGTGAACGATCCGCTCCACCCGGCTGTAGATCTCACCGTCTGCCACGGTGCTGCGGATTCTGTCGCCGCTGTTCAGCTGCCGTACGCTATGGACAGTGCTGCCATCCTCTGTTCGAGTGACAGACCAGCCGCGCTGCAGCTGCTGCCATGGGTTCAGCAGACTCAGCTGCTCTGTACGAGCTGCCAGCTGCTCCTGTTTCTTCTGCACGCTGTGCAGGCAGCCCTGGCGGATGCTGTTCTCCAGATCGTTGAGCCGCTGGCGCTGACTGTCCACATAAGAACTGCTGCGCTGCAGGCTTTCCCGCTGAAGAACGGAATCATAATATTGTTTCGCTGAGAACAGGCGATATTGGATCAGGTGCTCCAGCTCCTGCTTCCGCTGTTCCAGCCGCTGCAGCAGGGCAGCCGCATCGGGCACAGCCAATTCAGCAGCAGCTGAGGGTGTGGGAGCACGCAGGTCAGCGGCAAAGTCACAGAGAGTCACATCGGTTTCGTGACCGACGGCAGAAATCACCGGGATGCGGGAAGCCGCAACTGCACGCACCAGTCCTTCGTCGTTGAAGGCCCACAGATCTTCCAAAGAGCCGCCTCCGCGGCCAAGAAGGATCACATCACAGCTGTTGTGTTCATTCAAATAGTTGAGAGCCCGAATCAAGGAAGCGGGAGCTTCCCTACCCTGTACCAAAGCCGGGTACAGGATCAGCTTGGCCGGTGGGTAACGACGGGTCAGGATATTCAGCATATCATGGAGCGCCGCACCGGTATCCGAGGTGATCAGGCCGATTTTTTCAGGATATTTGGGAATAGGCCGCTTGCGGGCCGGGTCGAAAAGACCCTCCTGCCGCAGCTTTTCCAGCAGCTGCTCATAAGCCAGCTGCAAACCACCCTTGCCCTCCGGCTGCATCTCGTAGACATAGAGCTGATAGCTGCCGTCCCGCTCATAGAGGGACACGCTGCCCCGAACAATGACAGCCATACCGTTCTGCGGACGAAAGGGCACGGAACGGGCATAGGTGGAAAACATAACGGACTTCACTGCCGCTTCCCCCTCTTTGAGGGTGAAGTAGAAGTGTCCGCTTTTATAGTGATCGGTAAAGTTGGAGATCTCGCCGCGGATCAGCACATCTTTCAGACGGAAATCTCCCTCCAGCTTCGCTTTGACATAGCGATTCAGCTGGCTGACACTCAGAATGGATGAACTGAGCATGACGAACCTCCTTTCGTTGCTGTAAAGTTAAAACGCCCCGTGAGCCTTGGCAGTCAGTACAGCTATTCCAGCAGCATTAAGCGGCGTTTTCCCCTCTGCTTCGCCGGGCTTGTACACGCCGCCCCATCTTTTGTCCCAGACAAAAGATACCGGGCTTCTGCTTTTGTGCGTCCTAAAACGCCCCGTGAGCCTTGGCAGTCAGTACAGCTATTCCGGCAGCATTATCGGAGGAGAACTCCGGTGCGGCGAAGGAGCCGCCGAATTTCTCTGTCACACGGGCGCGAATCAGACTATTGGACATAACGCCTCCGGAGTAGATCAGCGGCAGACCGGGATACTGCTCCAGATTGTGCCGGATCATCGTCTCCACAATGGCACAGACCGACTCCAGACAGAACTTGGCTACATCTTCCGGAGCTTCGCCCTGTTCGATGCGCTTTTTGCACTGGTTTTCCACACCGGAAACACAAACATTGTTGTCTTTAAAGGTCGGCTTGATCTTATAGGTTTTGGCAGACTGCTGAGACAGCTCGTCCAGATATTTTCCCGATGGGAATGGCAGGCCCAGCATCGTGCCAACCCGGTCAATCACCTGTCCGCATTTCAGATCCAGCGATTCCGCAATGATCTCAGTGGACAGAATATTTTCCTTATCCGGGCGCACCAACACACATTCTGTCGTGCCACCGGAAAAATGGAAGGCGATAAACTCCTGCTCCAGCAAATCCAGCCGACCACAGGAGTACAAAGCAGCGGCCACATGACCCTGCTGATGTGAAAATTCATATTTTGGCACTTTTGCCGTGGAGCAAACCGCCTGCGCTGCCAGTTCGCCTACAAGAAAACAGGGCATGTAGGAGCCATCCATGCTGCGGGGACGGGTGGATACGCCCACCGCTGTCAAGGGCTGGTCCATGCTTTGATACAGCTCCTCAATCAACTGAGGCAGCTGACGCACATGATGAAACACAGCGTCACTCTGTTTCAAACCCAGAGAGCCCTGCTTCACCGGAAGCAGCTTTTTCACATGGCGCACCTTGCCGCTTTCGCTGTCATACAGCGCTGCGGAGGTGGTGTAGTTGCTGGTGTCAAATCCTGCGAACAGAGCCATTTATTTCTTCTCCAGATCGCGGGCAACAGCACCCAGAACACCGTTAACAAAGGAAGCATCTTCCTCTCCGGAGAAGCGTTTGGTCAGTTCCACCGCTTCACTGATGACAACCTGTACCGGAATGTTTTCTTCATAATATAATTCGCTGACAGCCAGACGGAGAGCCGCCAGAGAAACTTTGGAAATACGGTTCAGTTTCCATTTGTTCAGCTTTGGCTCGATGATGGCGTCGATCTCTTCCTGATGGGAGTCAGCAGTAGTAGCCAGCTCCACTGTGTATTTGCTCAGAGAAGCCTCGCGGCCTTCCACTGCGGTTTCCATTACTTCCTCCATGGTAGCGTCGCTGAAGATACGCTCAAACAGCAGGCAGAAAGCTTCCTGACGGGATTCATGTCTTGTCATATTGGATCCTCCATTTATTTTACATATTATTCCTATTCTGTATAAGTTCACTGCATAAAAAGCCGATATTACACTCATTATAGCACTAATTTCTCGGTTTAGGAAGGAGATATACAAAATATATTCCCCTTTTCCTGTATATACAGAGAAAAAAAGAAGTCCCGCTGCAAAAAGATACAGCGGGACCACGGACTGCGGTTCGTTTTTACGAAATCACTGTTCTTTTTTCAAGCTTCTATGCTTCTGCTACTGGAGCTTCTGCTGCAAACTGAATGCCTTCCACATGGACATTGACTTTGGATACGGTGATGCCGTTCATGGTCTGTACGGCTTCTTTTACTGCTTTCTGCAGATTTTCTGCCACGCCGCGGATCTTGCAGCCAGCTTCCACGATCACGCTGATATCGATCACTGCCACATCATCATTGAGATTGATGAGGATTGGTTTGGTGCTGATGGATTTTTTGCTGATATTTTTTGGCAGACGGGATGGTGCCAGAGAATGTACACCTTCGATCTCTGCTGCTGCAAACTGAGCAATGCTTGCCAGGACCTCCTGAGAAATTTTCAGGCTGCCGTTTGGCTGGTTCTGAGTCATATTCATAAGAGCTTCCTCCTTTATGTTCTTGCATTTACAGAACTATTATATCACATTTTTCCCAAGAAACAACTGTTTCCTTTACAGAAATCCCTTCCCCTTTGTAAACTTTCATAAAATTCTTATTTTTTTCTATTTCTCCATCTCTTATCACAAAAGAGAATATCCCTTATGATCCATAGCTATTTCTGTGTCCTTTTCGCAACAGTATAGTATTTTCTTATCAATATACTCTATTTCTCCTCTATTTCATCGAAAAAAACAATCCATTTGATCAAATTGATAGAAATTATAAGTTTGCTATTTTGCCTCTTTTTCACTATTCTTAAAGTAA
>JAGALG010000159.1 GCA_017848075.1 Oscillospiraceae bacterium
CGTTGTTTACAAAGGAGGAAAGGGGTACCGATGGCTCCACCGGTGGAAGCATCTTCCATCTTCCGGAACGCAGTGAATACAGCGAGGATAAGATCGCAGGAACACATGAGGTTCCGGACTATCCGAACGGTTCCAATATTGATATGTATGCTGTATACAGAGAGCGCTCTCTGGTCTTTATGGAACGCTATGTGGATACGGCTACAGGAAAAACGATGGAAACGGTTATGTATTCGGCTCCATACAATACCTATAGTGCATATCCGGATACCTATGATACCACGGAGGAAAAAGCAGCAGTTCTGGCAAAGGGCTATTCTTTGACTCGTTGGTCTGTGAATGACCCTCAGACGGGTGATTCCTATCCGACAGCTCCAAGTGATCGTGAGACGATCTATAAGGAGAAAATAGATGGTTGGAAGGATGCAGCAACGAAGAAGGGCAGCTACGATATCAATGTCTATACGGTTTATGCAGCACAGGTAACGGTTGACAAAAACAGCAGCGATGCGATTGTCCTGACGGCAGCAACTTCTCCGACAGCTACCAATGGTACCGTACGAAACTGGGTGCTCCCAGGCAGTATGACCTTGGGCAAGATGCAGTATAGCCTCAGTGATATCAGCGAAGGTTTGAACTTGGTATCCAAGGAAGAACTGGAAGCAAATCGCTATCATGCTGCAAAGTCCAAAGATGTCGCAATTCAGATGGATCTGATCGATAGCTATGGACAACAACAGAAAACGCTGTGGTTGGACGAAGCAGGCGGCGAAAGCACCTTGGAGATCGGTGCGGGCTGGACCATTCGCTTGACTTTGTATCACTCCCGTGTCATCGCCAAAGCGGAGGAATTGGCCTTTACGATGGAGATGACCTTCCCGGATGTGGCAAATCAGAAAATCATATTTGCTCCCGTTACAGTTAATCTGCAGCCAACCCAATGGACAGTGAAATACTCTGCAATTCTTCCACAGGATCCATATAAGGTGGTGCTTCAGAAGAATGGTTTCTCTGACAGTGGAGAAATTCGTACAGCAAGTATTGATAATTGGGTTTATGGCACTGCATTGAAGGATAAAACTCTGGAGCTGGAAGGTTATAAAGGCAGTGGACAGTGGAAATACTCCGATACATTCAGCTATGCCTACGGAGCGAATGGAACAATGCCCTTGTCTGATGACAACAAAGGCGTGATTCAGCTGAGCACAGAATATACAGTTCTTTCCTATCCTTTGAGTGCAGAAGCGGCAGTGAGCGATCGCTGGACGATTTCTACGGTCGGAGATCGGAATTATCACGAGGTTGTAACAGTAAAAGCCAAAGGTGAACAGGAAGCGGCGTATATCTGGCTGAAATATAACGATAGCAGCTATCGTCTGGATCGATTGACAGAAGCAGATTACGCAAAGGAATTCCACGCCTCTGTGGAACAGGATGTCTACACCTTCCTGATGCCGGCTGGAGCAGTAGAACTGGTCTACAATGATGTGATGGAATTGTATCTGGATAATGGTACAATCGATCTCACCGAAAATACCTACACACAAAATGGTAAAACAGTATTTTGGCCGGGTGACTACAATATTCTTCAGTGCGCCGATGATAATACGGACGATCACAGCACTGCTAATGTCCTGAACCTGTCCGGCAATCTGGTTTTGCGCGGCGATGAAACCACGGTTCGAAGCATCAAATTGGGCAATCTGAATATCTGTTCCGATCAGTCTATTGCCTTGGCCAACGATACGAGCGCAAACCTGACAGCAGAGGGCAGACTGACAGCCAACAATATTCTGGTTCCGGAAAGCTCGGTTCTAAATCTGAGCGGCAAGGATCAGGCAGTGACCCTTTCTCCTGCTGCAGATCGGGCAGCTATTGGTGGACATAATGCAGCCGGTGGTACGATCGTAGTAAAAGATTTGGCTTTAACTCTGAATATGCCGGCCGGTTCCGGAGCATCCGGTATTGGTTCCGGCAGTGAAAACAGCGGCAGCAAAGCGGTCAGCGTAGAAAGCTGTACTCTTCTTGTGAATGAAGCAAGTGATCAGGTCAACGGCCCATACCATGGTACTTGGATCGGCGGCAAGCAGGCAGACGATGTGAAAGTCAGCGAAAGTAAGATCCAAATTGGTCTTGCAGGTAATGGCACGATCATCGACGGCACGATGACCTCGATTATAGATTGTGAGATTGGTGCTGAAGCGGCACGAATCAGCAATCACGAAATTCGAGGCGGTAATATTACTGTTAAGAGCAGTGAAATCTACATGAATACAGCAGGTACCGTTCTGCTTTGTCCGGAGAATGTTCTTTCTGTTGACCCGGATTTAGTGGAAGATGCACAGGGAACGATTATCGATGTGGTTGGTGCAACGGAAACTCTGTATCATGGAAGTTTGCAGATTTGTGATCCAAGAGCAGATGTAATGATCGTCAATATTCAGCTTTTGGATCTGAATAATGGAGACATCACAGTAGAACAGGATCAAGTAACTCAGAATACTTGTGTTCATGCTCATAGTGGCTCATACCGACTGATCAGCGAGTTCCATGAGTATCAGGGGACAGCCGATCTGACGGTGGATTCTTTGACCAATGGTATGACGATTACGGTGGAAGCAGATTGTCAGCTGGCAGAAATCAAAGCCAATGGGGACAGCAGGTTGCTGCCACTGGGTCTGCTGCAGGCAGCATCTGTCCAAATCGGGGAAGATGCGGAACTGACAGTAACGGCAGCCGAGAACGCAGGTTTGAAGCCAGCAAGCTTCGGCGGAGAAGGCAGTTATGTTCAAAATGGTGGCCTTTTGACAGCCCAGACGGATCTGGTTGTAGGCGGCAATATGACCCTGAATAAAGTAACAGTTTCCGCTGAGAATCAAGAAGTTGGCAGCAATGGATCCTCCGGCGTGACAACAGTGACAATCAAAGGGGGCAGTGTAACTGCAGCGAAGATTGGCGCAATTGGTGAACAGAATGAGAGCTTTACCTTTGTAGTGCTGGAAGACGGCCCGAAACTGACCGGCCAGTTGATCCGTGACCACTATCGTCTTAACTACATTCTGGAAAATCCGAGCTTTAAGGTAGAAGATGCAACAAAGATTCCTTACAGCACAGAAGATGAAAATGAACTTCTACCGACGGTGCTCCGTTCCACTTGTGTCTACACCACAGGAGAAGCGGGTGAGGTTCTGTATCATCCAGCAATTCCGGAAGATCCATATTATTTGACCGGTGAACAGGAAAACAGCTGCTTCAGCAACTGGTATCTTCTGAAGAAGAGTGATGGCAGCGAACTGCGAATCGCTTTGAGCGAAGAAGAGGTTCCTGGCTTTACAGTAAAAGATGCACTTTCTGAAAAATACCTGGAAGAAGCCTCCTGGACAGATCCGGAAGATGGTACCAAGACACTGGATCTCTATGGTTGGATGAAAATCAATGGTAGCGGCGTTATCGGTTATGGCCGTGAACTAAATGAAATGAACTCAGACAGCACAGAGGTTCAAATTGAAACCAATGGCAGCTGGACAGCTCGTTTTGATGTAGAAGGTACGATTCTGAAAGATGCTGCATATCAGTTCCATTTCGAACAGCCGCTCCCGGCTGGAACAAAACTGACTTTGGATTTCCGAGATCAAGATCAGCAGCCGCTTTACTATTTCTATATTGCGAGCGGTGGTGAGACACGGATCAGCGAAGAACAGTTTACTCGTATGGGTAAAGCAGCAGCGGCAGATTTGTTTGATAATAATAAGGAATCAGAGCTCTTCGAGCATAATCTGCAGTTGTCTGCAGATTTCATCGAGGCGACCGCTCCGGGTGGAACAGTGACCTTGGTTGCTGATTTGGTCAGTGTGCAGCAGGATATCGCAGAAGTGAGCTACAAGGCCAATATCCAGGCAGCAACTGCCAATGTTCGGGCAACAGACACTACAGTCAGCGTTCAGGTAGCTCCCGGTGAAGACAGTAGACTCTATGAAAAAGAACTGTATCTGATTGCAGTACTCCAGAACGAAAGCGATACTTTGAGTGTACCATACCATACCGTTCTCCAGTTGGGCGACAGAACAGGAAACTGGATCGGCGGAAACATGGCATACTTTGATTTGGGCAACTATAATGCGCTGGATCAGGAGTGGAACTGGTCAATCCGAGGTCTGGAGATAGGCGATACTTGCAAGATTCAGTGGGTACTGACAGCAGCTGACAGTGGAACCCGGAATGTCTTTGGTTCCATTTTGGCACAAAGCGGTCAGCTGCCGGTTTCGATTTCCGCAGAAGTGGAACCGTTCCTTGATGTGGTCCTGGATTCTATTGATGACGCCGAAGCGAATCGCCATGTGCTGAGTGCAGGCAGTGCACACTCTGTACTGTTCCACTACACAACAACAGTAAGCCCTGTTACTGTTACAGTAGAACAGCAGGGAGAACTGCAGATCTATCGGCCGATTTCTGCAACAGTCGATGGAAACGCAGCAGGTACCACGGTACAAATTCCAGGTTTGGCAGGTGTATATCGTGTGCGCTTCTCCATGAGTGACGGAGATTGGGACGATGTATACTTCAGCTTTATCGTGAAATAGTGAATCTGTGAACAAAGTGAAAAATCCACCCATTGGGTGGATTTTTTGCTTTACCCCATGATAGAATGAAGGCAAAAAGAAGGAGGGGATACAATGAAGAAAAAGAGCATTGGTTTGGGAATTTGGGCTTTCATTTTGATTCTGGAGCTTTGCCCCTATGGCGCGGTTCTGAATTTTATGGGCGACCCGGAGATTGGAAAAAGTATCCGTTCGACTTTTTCTTATTTAGATTTAAGACCTTTTGGCTACGCCAATTTCGGCCCCTTCCTAACAGCGATGCTTTCACTTTTGGCGATCGTTTTCCTGTTGGGCTATCTGTGGAAGAATAGCGAAAAGCTGCTGCAACTGCTGCAAAATGTGTCGTGGGTCGCACTGTTTACCTCTTTAACACCTCTGTTGTTTGGTATTCGCTATTATTCTCTGGTGGGAGCAGTTATTTCTCTGCTGTTGTTGCTGTCTGCCTTTTGGTGCAGAGCGATGGGAGAATAGCTCACACATCAAGACTTCGTCGTTTGGCGGAGTCTTTTTTATTGTGTAAAAAAGGAAAACATGGTATGATTATTTTGTGAGTAATTCTTGCGAAGAACGAGAGGAAAGAACAGGATGAAACGAAGCGTTATTGGCATTTTAGCCCATGTGGATGTGGGGAAAACCACCTTGTCTGAAGCAATGATGTATTGTTCCGGCAGCATCCGTAATTTGGGCCGTGTGGACCACGGAAATGCCTTTTTAGATACCTTTGCCATGGAACGACAGAGGGGAATTACGATCTTCTCCAAGCAGGCGGTGTTGTCTTTGCCGGATTTCCATGCAACTTTGCTGGACACCCCGGGCCATGTGGATTTTTCTGCGGAAATGGAGAGAACACTGGATGTTCTGGACTGTGCGGTTTTGGCGATCAGTGGCCCTGCCGGTTTGCAGAGCCATACTTTTACCGTTTGGAAGCTGCTTCGTCAGCGCAATATCCCTACCTTTTTATTTGTCAATAAGATGGATCAGGTGGGTGCCGACAAAGAAACGGTGCTGAATCTGCTGCAGCAGAAGTTGGGAGAAGGTTTTGTGGACTTTTCTGCACCGGATGCGGAAAGTATTGCAATGTGTGATGAGAATTTGCTGGAGGAATTTCTGGAGACAGGCGAACTGTCCGACCAATCCATTGCAGGAGCTATTGCTCGCTGTAGGGTGTTCCCATGCTGGTTTGGTGCGGCTTTAAAATTGGATGGAGTAGAGGAATTTCTGCAGGGACTGAAGCGCTTTGCTCCAGAGAGCAAAGGAAAACAGGACTTTGCAGCAAAAGTCTTTAAAATCTCTCGTGATGACCAGGGCGTGCGTCTGAGCCATATGAAAGTGACCGGCGGTGTTATGAGAGTGCGAGATAGTATAAAGGGCAGCGATTGGGAGGAAAAGGTGACCCAGCTGCGGCTGTATTCCGGTGCAAAATATACAGCGGTGGAAGAAGCTCGCCCCGGCGATGTCGTTGCAGTAGTGGGTCTCAGTCGAACAACTCCGGGATTAGGGTTGGGAGCGGAGCAGCAGAGTGTGGCTCCGGCACTGGAGCCTGTATTAACATACAGTATCATTCTGCCGCAGGGCTACGATGTTCACAAGGCGCTGCAGCAGTTCCGCCAACTGGAAGAGGAGGAGCCGCAGCTTCATGTGGACTGGGATCCCCGTTTGCAGGAATTGCGGGTACAGCTGATGGGTCAGGTGCAACTGGAAATCCTGCATCAGCTGTTATTGGATCGTTTTGGTCTGGAAGTACAGTTTGGCCAGGAAAGTATTTTATATAAAGAGACGATTGCCAATACAGTAGAAGGTGTTGGTCATTACGAGCCTCTGCGCCATTATGCGGAGGTCCATTTGATTTTGGAACCGGGTGAACGGGGCAGCGGTCTGCGCTTTGAAAGCAGCTGCCACCAGGATGATTTGGATCTCAACTGGCAGCGATTGATTTTGACTCATTTGCAGGAGAGACAGCATTTAGGAGTGCTGACCGGTGCTCCAATCACAGATATGACGATTACGCTGGCGGCCGGCCGAGCGCACCTGAAACATACCGAGGGTGGTGATTTCCGGCAGGCGACCTATCGTGCTGTGCGGCAGGGTCTGATGCAGGCGCAGTCCGTTTTGTTGGAGCCGTGGTATGATTTCCGTTTGGAGATTCCACAGGCCAATGTGGGCCGTGCAATGACCGATTTACAGCGTATGGGAGCTGATTTTGTACCACCGGAAACAGAAGGAGATTATGCTGTTCTGGAGGGATCCGCACCGGTTGCGGTTATGAGGGCGTATCCACAGGAAGTAACTGGGTACACCCGTGGCCTGGGACGCTTCTCCTGTCAGTTGAAGGGCTATGCACCCTGCAAGAATCAGGAGCGAATTGTGGAGGAAACAGCATATGATCCGGAGGCGGATTTGGATCATACGCCGGATAGTGTATTCTGCGAGCATGGAGCCGGTGTCACAGTCAAATGGGATCAGGTGCCAAATCAGATGCATCTTCCGTCTGCTCTTGCTCCCCAGCGTCCAGCAGATGAGGAGCAGGTTTGGCAGGAGCGGGCTGCTCGTTATTGCGCTCGTATGGCGACCGATCAGGAATTGATGGAGATTTTTGAACGAACCTACGGCCCAGTCAAAAAAGAGAAACGCAAAGCCTTCCGTCCGACAGAGCGTACAGTCAAATATAAGAGCAAGCCGCTTCCGGCAGGACCGGAATATCTGCTGGTAGATGGATACAATATTATCTTTGCCTGGGATGAGCTGAAAGATGTCGCCCGGGATAGTCTGGACATGGCTCGTACGAAGCTGATTCATATGCTCAGCAGTTACCAGGGCTTCCTTGGCACACCGGTCATCATTGTGTTCGATGCCTATAAGGTAAAGGGCAATCCCGGTTCGGTGGAACGATTGGGAGATTTATCCATCGTCTATACCAAAGAAGCAGAGACTGCAGACTCCTACATTGAAAAGGTAACCCACGAACTGGCAAAACAGCATCGTGTTCGTGTGGCAACTTCCGATGGGCTGGAGCAGGTGATCATTCTGGGTGCCGGTGCGCTTCGCATCTCTGCTCGCAGTTTCCATGAGGAAGTTTTGCAAGTAGAGAAGATGATTCGGGAATATCTCAGCGAAATATAACGGATTGTATAGAATAACAGGCAAAAAAGGAGCAGATCCTAAGATCTGCTCCTTTTTGTTAATGTTACTGTTTCATTTCAAGCAGCTTGTTTTTCAGCTGGTTTTCAATCTGTGCCAGTTCTGCTTCTGCCTCTTTGCGTTTCTGACGGCCTTCGGTCTGAATACGCAGAACCTCGTCCAAGGTAACGATCAGATTTTCATTGGTTTTACGGAGAGTCTCCATATCAACCACACCGCGTTCGGATTCTTTGGCGGTGTCAATGGTAGCCATTTTCAGTGTTTCGGAATTGCGTTTCAGCAGTTCGTTGGTCATATCAGTTACCTGACGCTGAGCTTCCGCAGCCTGACGAGAGTGTTCAACACCAAGGGCGAGCACCATTTGGCTTTTCCACAGAGGAATGGTATTGACAATGGTAGACTGGATCTTATCAGACATAACGGTATTGTTGTTCTGAATCAGACGAATCTGTGGAGCCATCTGAATGGAGATCATACGGGTCAGTTCCAAATCGTGAATCTTCTTTTCAAAGCGCAGACAAAGATTCGCTAAATCGTTGGCAGCCTGAGCGTCTTCCTGCAGACCGGACTGTTCTGCTTTGGCTCTCAGCTGAGCCAGTTCACCGTTCTGTACTTCTTCCAGTTTGCGTTTACCGGCGATAATATACAGGCACAGCTCTTTGAAGTAAACTGCGTTCATTTCGTACATCTGATCCAGCATAGCGGTGTCTTTCATAAGCTGGATTTGATGACCTTCCAGTACCTCGCAAATTTTATCTACATTATTCTCTGCTTTATCGTATTTTGCCTGAAGGGAAGCTAGTTTGTTGCTGGAGCGCTTAAAGAAAGAGAAGAGACCTTTTTCTTCTTCCTCTACATCAAAGCTCTTCAGTTCACTGACAACACTGGAGAGAACTTCTCCCACCTCGCCCAAATCCTTGGTGCGAACATTGTCCAGAATATTCTGGGAGAAGTCAGCGATCTTTTGCTGGGAACCGGCGCCATACTGCAGCACCAGATTGGAGTCTTTTACATTGATTTTGGGAAGAAAATCTGCAACGATTTTTTCTTCTTCCGGGGAAAGAACAATTTGAGCAGGAGCAGCTTCTGTTTTTACCGCTTCCACGGGCGCAGCAGGAGCAGAGGGTGCAGCCGGTGTTGTGGTCAGTTCCAAAGTCAGTTCCGGTACAGTTTTATTTTCAGTCATAGCGGTGGCCTCCTTATGAAAATTTATTTGGAGTTGATATTGTTTGTATGATTGGTCAGTCCCTCTTGGGCCAGCATGGTTTCCAAAACGGAAATATCAGCAGACAGATCCATCCGATCATTTTCCAGAAGACGATCAAAGAGGTTTTCAAAGGCCAAATTGATATTATCCAATGCGGAGTGGATCTCAGCTTTGGATTCTTCCACGGAAGCAGTCGCCATCTGATGTTTTTCCAGCTGCTCATAAGTTTCTACCAGTTTCAGAGTCATTGGAAGGTAATAGCTCATCAGCTTGCGAATCTGTGGCAGCTTATTGGGATGCAGCTCCACATAGTGGAAGATCTTGCGGCAGGTATTTTCCAGACGGTCCAGCTTTTCGGAAATATTCTGTTCCGGCAGAGCGTCATTGCTCAGGCGAATCTTCTGGAGGTATGCCATGCCGTTTTTTTTCATTTCCTCTACTGCAGCAGCGTTGGGATCAGCAGCAAGACGCGCCTTCTTAGCGGCTTCTTCGGCCTCCAGTTTGCGGCGATTTTCTTTCAGATCCAAATATTGCTGGTAAGTATCCTTGTCCAAAATCAGACAGGTTTCTTCCTCATCCATTTTCGCAAAGGGCAGAGACACGGAAGAAAGGAACTTAGGCAGATCCGCAGAAACCCGTTCTTCACTATAGGAAGAGCGTTCAGCGATCTCCTTGACTGTATACATAGGATCCGATCCCAATGCGCGCAAATATTTGCGATAGCGTCCGATACGGCCAACGGATTTACCGGCAAAAACAGTAGATACAATAGAACCGGCGGTAAGTGCAAGAGCAGCTCCCAGGCCTATACTCCAAAGATTACCGTAAAAGAACCAATCGACGATCAAACTGATCAAAGTCCAGCAGGAACCAAGAACGATACCCAAAATATTAAACGCTAACCATAAGCCGGAAGAAGAGGCTCCTTTGATTTTTTGACGACTGTAGCGAACCGGGCTGGCACGATAGCTACGCTGAGGATGGTTGCTGTAGGAACGGCCATCATAGGCAGCGTGATAATAATTTTGTTTCGGGTATCCCGTTTTTTCGTTGGTTTTTTGTGCCGCTTTTTCTACACTTTCTGCTGCTTTTTGTGTTGCTCTCTCCACTTGGTCGACAGCGGAGAAGATGGTGTTTTTCAGATCGCTCATTTCTTGCGAGCTGAGGACCCGCCCAACGGAGCGGATAATGTCTTTTTCTAAGTTGGTAAAACGATCCTCTCTCATTGAAAACCTCCAAGGGTAATAGATAAAATACTTCCATCTTATTATACTCTTTTTGGTTAGTCAGTACAAGGGAACAGTTTGTTAAATTATCAAGCGGCAGTTGCATAATCTTTCTTTTTTTGTTATGATGATTAAGTAAAATACACTCAAAAGGGAGATGGACCATGTCCAAATTTATCGAAGATTTTAAAAAGTTCGCATTCAAAGGCAATGTCATTGATATGGCAGTCGGTGTTGTTATCGGTTCTGCGTTCAGTAAAATCGTCACCTCTGTTGTTAATGATCTGATCATGCCAATTTTCGGCGCACTGACCGCCGGAGCTGATTTTACTTCCCTGAAAATCGTTCTGTCTCAGGCAGTTCTCAATGAGGCTGGTGAAGTGGTGACTCCGGAAGCGGCAATTACTTATGGTAACCTGATCCAGAATGTGGTGGACTTCCTGCTGATCGCACTGTCCCTCTTCATCTTCGTACGCTTGATCAATACAGCAAAAGAGAAGGCAATGAAGAAAGAGGAAGCAGCACCTGCTCCGGAAGCTCCAAAAGGCCCAACACAGGAAGAACTGCTGACTGAGATCCGCGATCTGCTGAAAGCACAGAAATAAGCGAAAAGAGGACCTGATCATGGAAAAAATCATTCTGGAAAAAGTAAATGAAGTGGTTGATAAACTGCAGTCTGACGATAAACTGATGGCACAGTTCAAAAAAGAACCGGTGAAAGCACTGGAGAAGATTTTGGGTGTTGATCTGCCGGACGATGTGATCGAAAAAATCATTGATGCAGTCAAAGCAAAGCTGACGGTCGATGATATTGGCGATCTTTTGAGTGCTGCAAAGAAAATTTTCTCTAAATAAAAAAAGACGGCCAATTCGGCCGTCTTTTTTAGTTGTATTTAAGAAAAAAGAGGTATTCTATAAACAAGGAAGAAAAACAAACACATGGTTTGTTCTTTTGGGACACTTCTTTCCTGCTTAGGGTCTTCGGTTTTGCTCTCACCGAGGACCCTTTTTCAAATTTACGAATTATCTATTGATTGAAGGAAGAAAAAAACAGTATAATGACAGCAGAAAGATTCCACAGAATGTTCTTGGAGAAGTGGAAAATGTTCTGCCGAAAGGAGGATATGGATGAGACTACTGGTTGTAGAAGATGAACATAGACTGGCGGACACGCTGGCAGATATTTTGCAGGACCATAAATATCTGGTCGATGTATGCTACGATGGGGAAAGTGGTTTGGATAATGCCATGAGCGGAATCTATGATGCAGTGATCATGGATATTATGATGCCGAAAATGAATGGTTTTGAAGTTGTCCGTGCGATGCGTAAAGCAGGAAATGCAACCCCGGTTTTACTGCTGACTGCTCGGACAGATACAGAGGATAAGGTAACTGGCTTGGATTGTGGAGCGGATTATTACCTGACAAAACCCTTTGAAATGGAAGAACTATTAGCATGCATCCGTGCTTTGCTTCGCCGGCAGGGTGAGGTGGTGAGTGAAGAACTGCGATATGGCTCTGTGATTTTGAATCTTAACACCTGTATATTGCAATGTGAACAGCGCTCCACTCGACTCAGTGCCAAAGAGTTTGAGATTATGCGGATTTTAATGAGCAATAAAGAGAATATTGTACCCAAAGAGACCCTGTTACTGAAAGTGTGGGGCTATGACTCGGAAGCCGAAGATAACTTGGTTGAGGTGTATATTTCTTTCCTGCGAAAAAAACTGGACTTCATTAAAGCGGATATCCGAATCGAAGTGGTGCGGCGCGTGGGTTATCACCTGGGAGGAAAAGAGCAATGATCAAGAAACTGCGGTGGAAGTTTGTGTTGGTGACGACAGCTTTTTCCATGCTCGTTCTTTCTCTTGTTCTGGCTTTTTCTTTTGTGACAATGAAAAGCAGTATTGCCCGGGAAAATGAGGAGACGCTGCGTCGTATTGCTGATATGCAGCAAGTACCGATCATGGGCTTTCCGGGATTCCAGTCAGAACATATTGCGACGCCCTTCTTTGTTGTGGATGTATCCAGAGGTGGAGTGCTGACCAATTTACGCAGTAATTATATTGAAGTAGATAATGAAGAAAACCGGCAGAAAATCCTGGAGATCGTAGAAGCCTCTCTTTACCAAGAGAATGGCATGGGTGTTCTGGAGGAAGAAAGTCTGCGTTTTTACCGGAAGAGGCAGCTGGATGGCTGGCGGATGGTGTATATTGATATGTCTATGGAACAAAATACGATCCAGTCTCTACAGAGAAATATTTTGTTCATTGAGTTAGGCAGCTTGCTTGGTATTTTCCTTCTCAGTCTGGGTTTGGCTTATTGGATCACGAAACCGGTAGAGCAGGCGTGGAATCAGCAGCGGCAGTTTGTAGCAGATGCTTCCCACGAGTTAAAGACACCGCTGACAGTTATTTTGTCCAATACAGACATGCTGCTTAACCATGGAATGAATGAAGGAGAACAGACCCAAAGACGCTTGGGAAATATTCGAGCAGAATCGGTGCGCATGAAAGAATTGGTAGAAGATATGCTCTATCTGGCTCGTACAGATTCCGGCGCGACACAAAAACAAATGGGAAAAGTTTCTCTCTCTGATATTGTTATGGACAGCGTGCTGTTGTTTGAAGCCCTTGCTTTTGAAAAAGAAAAAGAACTGCAGTATCAGCTGGAAGAGTCTTTGTCTGTGCTGGGCAGTGAAAATTCTCTGAAACAGCTGTTGGAGATTCTTTTGGATAATGCAATGAAGTACTCGGATGAAAAAGGTCATATCTGGGTAAAGCTGGAGCGAAATACAGCCAAAACAGTCAAACTGATGGTAGCTAATACAGGCGAAACGATGACGGCAGAGCAGTGCAAGCGAATTTTTGAACGATTTTATCGAACCGATCCGGCACGAGCTCACAATGGTGGGTATGGTTTGGGACTGGCAATTGCTTCTTCCATAGTGCAGGAGATGGGTGGCAAGATTTGGTGCGAAAGCCAAAACAGTGTAATATCCTTCTTTGTTCAGTTCCC
>JAGALG010000160.1 GCA_017848075.1 Oscillospiraceae bacterium
ATCACCGCTCTGGAAAACGAGTTCCGCGCAATCAACGCAGGTCGTGCAAACCCAGCTCTGCTGGAGCGCATCTCCGCAGACTACTATGGCGTACCAACTCCAATCAACCAGATGGCAGCAATCCAGACTCCTGACGCAAGAACTCTGCTGATCCAGCCATGGGATAAGTCCTCCATGAAGCTGATCACCAAAGCAATCCAGGCTTCTGATATCGGTATCAACCCAATCGATGACGGTTCTGTGATTCGTCTGGTATTCCCAGCTCCAACCGAGGAACGCCGTAAAGAACTGTGCAAAAAAGTAAGCAAAATGGGCGAAGAAGCAAAAGTTGCAATCCGCAACATTCGTCGTGACTTTGTTGATCTGCTGAAAGCACAGAAAAAGAACAACGAGATCACTGAAGATGAACAGAAAGACGGCGAGAAAGAAGTTCAGACCGTTACCGATAACTACATCAAAACCATCGATAAACTGGTGAAAGACAAAGAGAACGAAGTTCTTTCCATCTAATTTTCTGCATTGATTTCCGGAGACCCACTGGTTACAGTGGGTCTCTGCAATATACTTACCCAATCGGGACCAAAGGCGGGACAGAATCGAATGGAAGAAAAAAGCCTTCCCAAACATATTGGAATTATTATGGACGGTAACGGCCGCTGGGCAAAAAAACGCGGTTTGCCCCGAACCGCTGGCCATAAAGCCGGAGCCAAAGCCTTCCGGGAGATTATCAAGCACTGCCATGAGCGGAAGATCCGCTATCTGACAGTCTATGCTTTCTCCACGGAAAACTGGAAGCGCCCCAAAGAAGAGGTAGATGCCATCATGAAGCTTTTGGGCGAATACCTGGATGAAGCCTTCCAGCATGAAGAAGAAAATAAAGAAGTCTGTGTTAAAATCATTGGCAATGTAAAGCCGCTGGCTCTGGAATTGCAGGAGAAGATCCGCCGTCTGGAGGAACAAACAGCAGAAAACCGTGGCATTACGGTGAATATTGCACTGAACTACGGTGGACGAGATGAATTGGTCCATGGCGTAAAAACACTGGTACAGCAGATCAAGGACGGAGAACTGTCTGTGGAGGACTTGGACGAAGAACGAATCAGCCGGTCCCTCTACACAGCCGGCCAGCCGGATCCGGACCTGATCATTCGCCCCAGCGGAGAATTGCGCCTGTCCAACTTTTTGATCTGGCAGGCTGCTTATTCGGAGTTTGTGTTTATGGATGTTCTCTGGCCGGATTTCGGCGCAAAGGAACTGGACCAGGCTTTGGAGCAGTACGCCGGACGCAGCCGTCGTTTTGGTGATGTTACAGCCAAATAAATTGGAAACAAAAAGACTTGTTTTATAGATTATTGAAAGAAAATTGGAGTGATCGTTGTGAAGCAAAGGATACTCTCGGCCGCTGTCGGACTGGTGGTATTGGTTGTGGTTCTCAGCCTGTTTAATACCTTGGTCTTCAATGCTGCAATCAGCATTATTGGTGTCATGGCCGTCTATGAGTTTTGTCATGCAACAAAAATCAGTGAAAATAAGGGACTCTCTGCTGCGGCCTATTTGGTGACAGCAGTGGTTCCGTTTATTCCCCGCGCCAACGAAGTGGATTGGCTGCCGGTGGTGATCTTACCGTATATTGGTGTGCTGTTCTGTATTCTGCTGGCCAGCCATAAGACGACCCGTGTGGAGCAGCTGGGACTGACCTTTATGATCAGTCTGGCGATCCCGCTGTCCCTGACCTCTGCCGTCTACTTCCGTGATACCTATGGCGTGACCATTGGTCTGTTTTATTTGATCCTGGCTCTTGGTGGCGCATGGTTCAGCGATACGGGTGCTTATTTTGTAGGCTGTGCCATTGGTAAGCACAAAATGGCTCCCATCATTTCTCCAAAGAAAACATGGGAAGGCGCGGTAGGCGGTATTCTGATTTGCGGAATTTGCATGCTGCTGGTCGCAAAGCTCTTCCAGCTGGCTGTTCCACAGTTCCAGGTCAACTTCCTGCTGCTGATCCTGATGGCACCACTGGTGTCTGTTGCAAGCATTATCGGTGATCTGTCGGCCTCTTTGGTGAAAAGGCAGTTTGGCATCAAGGACTTCGGCAACATCATGCCGGGTCATGGCGGTGTTTTGGACCGCTTTGATAGTGTTCTGTTCACTTTACCGCTGATTTGGGGTATTGTGCAGAATCATCCGATCGTTACAATTGGACTTTAAGAGAACTGGAAGGAAGGAGGTCATTGCGGTGACCTCCTGTATTTTTCATTGGGAAGGAAATAAGCGATGAAACAAGTTTCCATTTTGGGCAGCACCGGCTCCATTGGCACCCAGAGCCTTGATGTCTGCGAAAAAGCTGGTTATCAGCTGCATACCCTCTGTGCCCATCAGAATATCCATTTACTGGAGCAGCAGGCGAGAAAATACGCTCCCAAGCAGGTCATTGTGACCGATGAGG
>JAGALG010000020.1 GCA_017848075.1 Oscillospiraceae bacterium
GCGCCAACCATTTTTCAATGGTCGGCGCTTTGCTTTTATTTTACTTCGTAAACAGGCAACTCCATCTGCAGAGCTTGTACGATGTGCTGCAGTTCGGCCATGGCGGCCTCCTCATCCTCGTATTTGCCGAGAGTGACAGGGGAACCAAGCTGGGTTTTGCTCCAGGCCATGAGGGCGTAACGGCCGCCGCCGCTGAGATTGCGGCTGACCTCGATGTGACCAAAATCCAGCAGGACCTTTTTATTCTGTGTAAAGAGATACATGAAAGCGCTCCTTTATTTGCTCTGCGTAAAGTCAAAATATTTCTGCATTTTCCGTGCCGCAAGAGCAACTGGGAAGCCCATGACATTGAAGTAATCGCCGTGGATGCCCTTGATCAAAAGACCGCCCCGGCCCTGAATACCGTAGCCGCCGGCTTTGTCATAGGGTTCTTCCAGAGAAGCGTACCAAAGGATCTCTTCCTCACTGAGAGGGTAGAATTCCACTTCCGTCACATCGTAGAAGCACTCACACTCTCCCTGATGGGCCAAAGCTACCCCGGTGTAGACCTGATGGCGGCGGCCGGACAGCTGACGGAGCATGTCGATGCAGTGTTCCTGGCTTTTGGGCTTGCCCAGAATCTGCCGGTCAATGGCAACGATGGTATCCGAGCCGATGACCAGATCATCCGGATGGTGGGCTGCGATCTCTTGGGCTTTGGCTTTCGCCAGTGCCATGACCGTTTCCGCAGGAGTGGCACCCTCCGGAACGATTTCGGCGCCCTGTGCCGGTTCCACCAGAAAGTCCGGGTGGATCTGCTTCAGCAGCTCCATGCGGCGGGGGGATTGGGATGCTAAGATCAGCTTCATGGCAGGCACCTCTTAGGAGCGGCCGGTGGAGCCGAAGCCGCCTTCGCCCCGCTGGGTCTGGGACAGCTCCTCTGCCTCCACGATTTCCGGCAGATCAACCGGCATCAGCAGCAACTGTGCCACCCGGTCGCCGGGATGCACCATAAAGTCCTCCTGCGAGCAGTTGCGGAGTAGAATACTGATATCGCCCCGATAATCGGAGTCGATCACGCCAATGCCATTGCCCATGGTGATGCCATATTTGGCTGCCATGGAGCTACGAGCTGCGATGATGGCGACGAAGTTGGCGCTTTCCATTTCAATGGCAAGGCCGGTTGGGACACGAACACTTTCACCGGCAGGGATCAGCAGATCGCTGTCGATGCAGGCGCGCAGGTCGTGACCTGCGCTGCCGGGGGTCTCCCGTTTGGGAAGCTGGGCTCCTTCCCGGAGCCGTTTGATTTTCAAAACAGACATAGATTTACCTCGAATCCTTGTTTCTTAGCGCTCTGGGATCTGCCATGGATCCACCGGATCGCCGGGCTGGCGTTTTTTCTTTGGCTCCAGCAGGCTGAGAATATCCTGCATTTTGTTCTGTACCATGGTCAGAGCGGTCAGCAGCAGACACAATCCGGCCAGAGACAGCCAGCCGCCAAGGAACAGGCTGAGCAGCAGAAGCAGCAGACAGGCTGCAGTGCTGAACTGCAGAGCCTGCCAGAGAAATTCCACAGCGTTCAGCAGGCTGGACTTTTTCTTTCGATCCCAAATGGTCAGCAGGATGAAGGGGTAGATGATGGCGCAGAGCACCAAAATCAGCAGAACCATTTTCCGGATGGCATCAGCACCGATGGTGGGCAGGTTGGCAAAAAGATTCATCATCAGGCTGATCGCTACCAGCAGGGTAGAAAGGGCAACCCATTTTTCGATGCCCTTAGTCAGCTTGAGAAAGAATTTATGATTCATTTTCATGGGGAGAGCTCCTTACTGTTCGTCTGCCGGGATCTTGCTCAGCAGGACGAAACCAATGATAAACAGAATGATGAGGGCCAGAACGCCGATACGAGAGGAACCAAAGGCAAAGGCGCAGAAGGATACGATCAGCGGGCCAAAGAAGTCGGCAAACTTGCCGAAGATGTCAAAGAAGCCAAAGTATTCGTTGGATTCGTCCTTTGGAACCAGCTTGCCGAAGTAAGCGCGGGACAGAGACTGGATGCCGCCCTGTGCCATGCCGACAACAATAGCCAGCAGCCAGAACTCCCATGCGTGGCTCATCTGGAAGCCCAGAACACAGGCAAAGGCATAAATAACGATGAAGAATTTGATCAGCTTCAGAGAACCGATCTTGCCGGCCAGTACGCCGGAAAGGATCGCGCAAGGGAAGGCAACAAACTGGGTCAGCAGCAGGGCCAAAATCATGTCGGTCTGTCCGATGCCAACCTCACCGCCGTAAGTGGTAGCCATGGAGATGATGGTGTACACGCCGTCAATGTAGCAGAAGTAAGCAATGATGAAGTACAGCAGTTTTTTATTCTGCTTGATTTTCTTCAGTGTATCCCCAATGCGGCGGAAGGCGTGACTGATTTTGTCCTGACGGTTCTGCAGATAGTGGGTCTGCTTTACATTTTTTAAAAGAGGAATGGTCAGCAGAATCCACCAGATGCCGGTAATGAAGAAGGACAGCTGGGTAGCACCCATGGTGTCCAGACCAAAGGGCAGGGTGAAGATCAGGAGAATACCTACAACGAAGGGGATGCAGCTGCCGATATAACCCCAGGCGTAGCCGTTGGAAGAAATGCGGTCCATGCGCTCATCGGTGGTGATGTCGGTCAGCATGGAATCATAGAATACATTGCAGGCAGAATAGCCAACACGGGCTACCACAAAGAGCAGCATATAAGCGATCCAGTCCTGTGTCACACAAAGACCCAGCAGACCGCAGACACCCAAACAGAGGAAGGCCACGAAGAGCCGTTTTTTCATGTTCTCGTAGTCAGCCAGTGCGCCGAGGATCGGGGAAAGAACCGCAAGGATCAGCACAGCGGCAGAGGTGACCAAACCCCACATACCGGTGGCGGAAGCGGAATCCACGCCCTGCGCCTCCGCCAAAGAGCGGAACAGAATCGGAATGGTGGTGGATACCAGCATGGTAAAGGCGGAGTTTGCTACGTCATAAAGGATCCAGCTGCGCTCCTGCCGGGTGAGTTTCGATTTCATAAGGATAACCTCCCGAATATTTGATACTTCTTTATATTAGCACATTTTTCCCGCAGCGACAATGTAAAAACAGAAAATTCGCCGGGCTTCGTCCTGAAAAGACAGGCCCTTTCGGACAGAAAAACAGAGGGAATTTCAGCACAACTTACAGATTCGAAAAAGCTGTGAATTTTTTGAAAAAAAGGTTTGAATATTCTGTCGCTTCATGCTATCATAAGATAACAAATGCTGTCGGTTCCTTGTGCCGTAGCAGTGTTTTATCGAATGAATTTGTTTTAGGGGGAACACTCATGGAAAACGAAACCCGTGATCTCACGGCGACTCATCCACAGATGAAAAAAGTTGTCAGCCTGGAAAGCTTTGTCTTCATCGGTCTGTTCATTGCCTTCTTTGGCTGGATCGGCAGCCAGATGGGCATTGTGAATATGCTGAACACCATGATGAACACAGCCTTTGATCTGCTGATCAATACCTGCTTCTACATCATGGCTATCGCTGTTCTGGCCGGTGCTATTGCCGCTCTGTTTACCGAGTTCGGTGTGGTTGCCATTATGAACAAAATCCTGTCTCCATTGATGAAACCGGTGTATGGCCTGCCGGGTGCCAGCGTTATCGGCGTATTTGCTACTTATCTGTCCGATAACCCTGCAATCCTGACTTTGGCAGATGACCACGGCTTCCGCCGCTACTTCAAAAAATATCAGTTGCCGGCTCTGTGCAACATCGGTACGGCTTTCGGTATGGGTCTGATCATCACCACCTTTATGATGGGTATCCCTTCTCCAAACGGCGAGAGCTTTGTAACTGCAGCTTTGATCGGTAACCTGGGCGCTATCTTTGGTTCTGTTGTCAGCGTTCGCATCATGTTGGTGTTTACTTCCAAACACTACGGCACCGAGGAGTACTGTGACATTGACCACAGCATGAGCGATGCACAGGTTATGACCGACTATCGTATGGTTCGTCCGGGCAGTGCAGCCGGTCGTTTTATGAATGCTATGCTGGAAGGCGGCAAATCCGGTGTTGATATGGGTATGGCTGTTATTCCGGGCGTTCTGATCATTTGTACCATCGTTATGATGCTGACCAACGGCGCTTCTGCTGACGGCAGCTTCACCGGTGCCGCTTACGAAGGCATCGGCTTCCTGCCAATGGTCGGTGAAAAGCTGAGCTTCATTCTGGAGCCGCTGTTCGGCTTCACCAGTTCCAAAGGTGTTGCAGTTCCGGTTACCGCTTTGGGTGCAGCCGGTGCAGCCATCGGTCTGATTCCGGGCATGGTTGCAGACGGTCTGGCTACCGGCAACGACATTGCAGTTTTCACCGCAATGTGCATGTGCTGGTCCGGTTACCTGTCCACCCATGTTGCGATGATGGACTCCCTGAAATGTCCGGAAATGACCGGCAAAGCCATCATCAGCCACACTGTTGGCGGTTTGGTTGCAGGCGTTTCCGCACACTGGATCTACATCCTGCTGTCCATGCTGGGCTAAGGAAAACAAAAAGAAAGTTGAGAATCCCGTATTCCTGCGGGATTCTTTCTTTATATCAAAGAAATTTCATGTATTCACAGAAATTTTATGGAAATGCCCTTGGTTTTGTTGTAAAATGAGAATATTATAGGAAAGGATGGTGGCGCAGTGTTCGGATATATCAAACCTCTGGCTCCGGAGCTGAAGGTGAAGGAGCAGGAAGCCTACCGCGCCATCTACTGCGGCCTCTGTAAGCAGTTGGGTCGTGTCTACGGCCCCATGAGCCGCCTGACTCTCAGCTACGACTTTGCCTTCCTTGCCATGCTGGCCATTGGCGTTCGGGGGGAGATGGTGGAGTTCTCTCAGGAGCGCTGTATGGTACATCCTCTGAAAAAGCGCAACATCTGTCAGGACTGCGACAGCTTGGATCTGTCGGCTGCCATGGCGACGATTTTGCTCTACCACAAGCTGGAGGACAATCTGGCTGACGGAAAAGCCAGGGAGAAGGCCCTGTGTATGGCGGCGCTGCCCTTCGCCAAAAGTGCCTATGACAAGGCAGCGGAGAAGCTGCCTCAGCTGGCGCAGCTGGCACGGGAACAGATGGCAGAGCAGGCGATTCTGGAACGGGAGCACTGCCCTTCGGTGGACCGGGCATCGGAGCCGACAGCAAAAATTTTGGAGGCTTTGCTGGGCGGTCTCAGTGAGGATCCGGGGCAGCAGCTGGTGCTGCGGCGGATCGGCTATTTGTTGGGCCGCTGGGTCTATCTGATGGACGCGCTGGACGATTTGGAGGAGGACATCCAAAACGACAACTACAACCCCTTCCGCTACTGCGACGAGGGGGAGGAAAACAAAGAAGAACAGGCGGTGGCTTCCCTTTACCTGACCATCGCTGAGATCATAAAAGCCTATGATCTGCTGGAGGTCACCTATTTTGATGGCCTGCTGTCCAATGTGTTCCGGCTGGGACTGAAGCACAGCGTGGATCAGCTGCAGCAGAAAAAGGCAAAAGGCAAAGAAACAGAATGACCGATCAAAAGGAGGACTTATGGATCCTTATAAAGTGTTGGGAGTCGCTCCGGACGCCACCGATGAACAAATCAAGCTGGCTTACCGTGACCTTGCCCGCAAATATCATCCGGATAATTATGCCAATAACCCCCTGGCAGATCTGGCTCAGGAAAAGATGAAGCAGATCAACGAGGCCTACGATACCATTACCAAACAGCGCAAAGCCTCCCAGAGCCGGGCCAATACCGGTTCCTATCAGGGCGGAGCATACCAAGGTGGAACTTACCAGAGCGGCAGCTACCAGCGGGGAGCCAACAGCGGCAGCTATCAGTATGGCCGCAGCAGCTCTCAGTTTGCGGATATCCGCCGTCTGATCATGCAGCGGCGCATTGTGGAGGCAGAGGAACTGCTGGACGGTGTTCCGGCAGCCAACCGCAGCGGCGAATGGTATTTCCTGAAAGGCAATATCCTCTATAACAAGGGCTGGCTGGATGAGGCCTACCGCTACTTTACCAAGGCCTGTCAGCTGGAACCAAATAATCGGGAGTATCAGTCTGCTCTGCAGCAGATCTCCTGGCAGCGGGGCAACGGCAGACCGGCCGGTTACGGCTACGGCGGCTATGCGACCCGCAGCAATGGCAGCAGCGATATCTGCGATATTTTCAGCACCCTGCTCTGTGCGGACTGCTGCTGTGAATGTATGGGCGGCGATCTGATTGGCTGCTGCTAAAACCACTTTGAGGAGTACAATATGAAAGCAAGAAAAAGTACACAGGTAGCTTTGGGCGGTATGGCCTCGGCTCTCTGTCTGCTTCTGATGTTTATGACCGGGCTGATCCCCTTCGGTACCTTTGCTCTGCCGGCGATGGCGGGCATTGTGCTGATCGTGGTAGTGGTGGAGATGGGACGCTCCACAGCGGCCCTGGTTTACGCGGCAGTTTCCCTGCTGTCCCTGTTTATGTGTCCGGATAAGGAAGCGGCCATCATGTTTATTGGTCTCTTTGGTTTCTATCCGGTGGTGAAGGAGCTGTTTGACCGGATTCCCCTCCGCTTGCTGCGGATCGCAGCCAAATTTGCCGCCTTCAATGCCGCCATTGTGGCCAGCTATTGGATCATCATCAATCTCTTTGGCTTAACTGAGATTTTGGAGGAGATGGGCGCCTTCGGCAGCGCGACCCTGCTGGTGACCTGGCTGATGGGTTGTGCGGTCTTCGGAATGTTTGATATTGCCTTGGGCCGGATCCACTGGGCCTACGCCCATGTGCTGCGCTATCGCTTTTTCAAAAAAATCCGTTAAAGCCTGCATGAAACTGGAAAAATGTGCTATAATTATGATATTGATATCCAAGGCGATTACAGCAAAGGGGGAGTCTTTATGAAACGGTTTACCATTCAGGTGGGCGATATCACCCGCTGTCAGGCGGATGCTGTGGTTCATCCTGTGACGGAACAGCTGGAAAGCGCCGGTACCGTCAGTGAAGAGATCTTCCGCGCGGCAGCTCCCTCCATGAAAGAGGAGCTGCAAACCATCGGCAGCTGCCCCAGCGGCTCCGTGGTAGTGACCGAGGGTCATGGCCTTTCGGTGAAAAAAATCCTGCACACAGCAAACCCTCGTTGGCTGGGCGGTGAGCAGGGCGAAGCACAGATTTTAGCCAGCTGTTATCGCAGCTGCCTGCAGAAGGCAGTGGAGCTGGGACTGAAAAGCATCGTTTTTCCTTCCATCAGCACCGGAACCTATCACTTCCCGGTGAATCTGGCTGCCAATGTGGCAGTGAGAACCATTCTGGACTTCCTCAAGGAGGACGACAGTCTGGAGGAGGTGTCTCTCTGCTGCCTGGATCAGCGAACCACGCTGGTGTATGAAATGTGCCTGATGCAGGCCGCAAGATAAGAAAAAAGAAAGGGCTCTCCCCAAATGGGAGTGCACTTGTCAAGCAAAAGTAGACACACAAAAAAGCATAATTAACAGAAGCCCAGTTCGGTCTTATACTGAACTGGGCTTTTGTAGCCCAAAGCGGCAGAAAGACGCCGGTTATTGAAGAAGGCAACATATTCATCCAAC
>JAGALG010000161.1 GCA_017848075.1 Oscillospiraceae bacterium
ATCCAGATCATAAAAAAGGAAAGAGGAACGGTATTCTCCGTTTTCCGGATATTTGTATTTGATATCGCTGGCGCCAACAGCCCGCTCCAAAGCGGTGGAGATCTCCAGCTGTTCTTCGGTTAGGGCAGGGGGGCGCATCAGGTCCTCGGCGGACAATTCAAACTGCATACAACCGCTGAGAACAAGCAGAGGCAGTGCGGTCAACAGTACTTTTCCATTCATGATGCGGCACTCCTTTCTATATAAGCTAAAATGCTGCAGTAGTGCATAATTTCATAAGTCTATCCTATCACAAAATGGGCCGGATAGCAAGAAAAAAGGGCTTCTGCCAAATTTGACAGAAGCCCTGATAAAAGGTGAAGAAAATTTAAAAATTCGACTTTATTTTACTATGGAAAAATGGTACTATTATAAAAGTACAAGCGTGGTCCTATTCTTCCTCTGGTTTTGGGAAGTTCATTTCCCCTTCGATGTTCATAATCAGGTTCAGCAGAGAAGAGGACTGGTTTGGATAGTGCTGAGACAGATACTCGGTTGTCAGCTTCACTTCGTTGATGTTCTGGATCTGATCGTCCTTATTGCAGATACCTTTGACAATCTGCATGGCTCTTGCTTCGGACAGGCTCATAGTTGCGGAAACATAAGCGCTGGCCAGTTCTTCCGGGATAGAGAACAAAGTCTGTTCATTTTTCGGGTTGGAAGCGTAGAGGATGCGGAAGCTGTGATATACAGCAGCCATCAGATAGCGGGACAGCTCATCATTCAGTGGGTCGCTTTCGCTCTGTCCGATCAAATCAAACACAACGCTCATGGAGTTGGCGATCAGCTTTTTGTTCAATACCGGCATAATGTTGCCGCGGAATACCTGATCCTTCTGGCTGTCCGGATCCGGAATGTCTTCCACGGTCAGCTGAGAACCGTGACGCTCCGGGGAAACGCCCAGCAGATAGTCGCAGGATACATCATAAAAGCGGGAGCAGCGAACCAGAAAATCAAGACCGCATTCGCGGATACCCTTTTCGTAATGGGAAAGCAGCGCCTGGGAAATGCCCAGTTCTTTGGCAGCCAGCTTCTGGCTGATGCCCTTTTCCTTGCGCAGCAAGGTAATAAGCCGTGGAAAATCGGCGTTCATAGAGGTGGCCTCCTGTTCTATATGATCGCAAATGGGGCCAAAAGACCTCTTTTACGACGACATTTACATATCGTAAATTATATTACAAGGAAAACCTCATGTAAAGAGGCTTTGTCAAAAAGAAAAAAATTCAGCCGAATCCATGAAGGTTTTGTCGAAACTTTTAGCAAAACGCAAAAAATTCACAATTTTTTAATGAAAATGAGAGGAAGTACACCATGAGATCCTACAAAATCCACTTTATTCGCCATGGTTTCACCAAAGCAAACCTGAACGGACAATACATTGGTATCACGGATATGCCAATCTGTGAAGAAGGTTTCCACCAGCTGGAGGAAATGCGTTCTTACAACTATCCCAATGTTGAAAAAGTTTACTCCAGCCCATTGGAGCGTTGTCTCCAGACGGCGCTTTACCTCTTTGATGGTGTGGAGATCATGAATATTTCGGAGCTGCGGGAGATGGATCTGGGCGACTTCGAGGGTAAAACCCTGGAGGAGATGAAGGACGATCTGGCGTTCAACAACTGGCTGAGGGATAATATGAATAATCCACCGCCAAACGGGGAAAATGGCCGTGACTATGTGGAGCGCCTGGTAAAAGGTTTGGATAAGGTGATCCGGGATATGATGGATCAGCAGGTCTTTGAAGCGGCTGTTGTGCTCAGTGGTACCGCGATTATGACGGTTATGGCTTTGATGGCCTTCCCAAGACGACCAATGGGCGAGTGGAACTGCCCTTGCGGAGCTGGTTTTACTGCCTTGATTACACCGCAGATCTGGTTGCGTGACCGTGTTTTCGAGGAGTTTGGTTCCGTGCCTTATCAGCAGGATGAGACCGATCCATACTGGCTGGCCCAAAAGGCATACGAAAACGGTGATGGCATTGATTTTGACGATGATGACGAACTTTAATCAAAGGAGCTGACTGGATGAAACTCCGTAAATTGATCAAACAAAACGGCAAACGCTGCCTGTATAATAATTGGGGAAAAGCAATTGCGATCGTTCTCCTTTTGCTTGCTGTCGGTTTGCTATTCACCTTGGTTGAGCTGTGCATCAACATGGTGTTTGGTATTCCACAGATCGTGGATGTAGGCAACGATGGTTATTTCCTCAATGATCTGCCCAATACCTCGCTGCTGTCCATGGCCCTGACTCTGATTATGGCTTGTGGATCCTTCCTGATTTTAGCTCCGCTGGAGATGGGAGTGACTTCCTGGTACTATAGCCTTTCAGAAGGAGAATCCCCGGAGATCCTCCATATCTTTAATTGCTTCTCCGGAAAATATTATTTCCGTGCCCTTTCCTTGCAGATCCATCTGTGGGGAAGAAGATTGCTGCTGGCTCTGCTGTATTTTGCTCTGCCGCTTGCTGTTTTTGCGGCATCGGTACTCTGCCTGGAATTTGGCCCACAGTACATTTCCGAAGATATGAGTTATGTGATCGGCTCTATGGGAATTGTATTTTCTCTTCTTTTGGCTGCACTGTTCGCCGTGTTCTATGCCATCCATATTCAGAAATATTTCCTGGCTCGCTATTATGTAGTCAATGAAGGTCTTGGCGTTTGGGAAGCAATGAAAAAATCCCGACACGCCAGCAAAGGCAGAAGAGGCGAGATCTTCCTGTTCCAGCTTAGTTGGATTCCGTGGTTTATCAGTTGTCTGCTGGTGATTCCGGGCTTATATGTCTATCCTTACTATGAGATCAGTTCTATGATCTACGCCCGCGTACTGATGGAACAGCACTATCGCAGTACTCAGCTGGTGCCGGTGAAAAACGGAGAAGTAGAAGTGACAGTGGAAGACCTGTCTGCGACACAGGTTTTTGAAGCACCAAGCGAAAGAAACAAATAGTAAAAGGAAAAGCTCTGCGCTATGCCGCAGAGCTTTTTTGTTATCTTACAGTTTTTTCATAACATCGTCCAGACCCTGTGCTTCGATCTTTTCCAGCTGGTGAACCAAAGTGGCAGGAGAACAGTCGCTTGGGAACTGGTAGTCGGCCAGACAAAGCTCCGTGATTTTGGCAAAATCCGGTGCACAGCTGCGCTTGAACTGACTGGTGATGAAGCGACGGAAGAAGAGACTTAGCTTTTCTTTGATGTAGGCGGCTTCAAACACACCCTCAAAGGCAACACAGGCGTAGTAGTAAATTTTCTGCGGACGCATGTTGTATTTCAGTACATAGTAGAGGAAGAAGTCGTGCAGATCATAACTGCCAAGAATATCCTCGGTTTTCTGTGCGATTTTACCGTTTTCATCGGTTGGGAGAAGTTCCGGGCTGACCGGAGTATCCACAATGTCACGGAGGATCTCTCCGACTTTAGCTTCACAGCTATGAGACAGCAAGGTGACCATCTTTCGGATCATGGTTTTATTTAAGCAAACATTGACATTGTAGCTCGCCATATGGTCACCGTTGAAGGTGCACCAACCGAGAGCGGCTTCGCTCATGTCACCGGTACCTACAACCAGTCCGCGGCAGGAGTTGGCAACATCAAAGAGGATCTGCGTGCGTTCCCGAGCCTGTGCATTTTCATAGGTGATATCCTTTACTGTTGGTACAGAGGCGTTTACGATGCCGGTGTCCTTGGCTCGGATGCCTGCGACCGCATGGCGATGATGCTCAACTACAGCTATGTCAACGATAA
>JAGALG010000002.1 GCA_017848075.1 Oscillospiraceae bacterium
CCATGGGTATGCTGCTGGGCACTCTGGGCCCAGTGGTACTGATGTTCGCAGTCTTCTACTTCCTGCTGATTCGTCCACAGAAAAAGAGAGAGACCGAAGTGCAGAAAATGCGTGAATCCATCGAGGTTGGCGACGAAGTCGTAACCATCGGCGGCATCATCGGTCGTGTTGTTAGCATCAAAGAGGATACTCTGGTGATCGAAACTTCCGGCGAACGCAGCAAACTGCGTATGGCTCGCTGGGCGATCCAGGCGAACAACACCGCAGCTGAACGCCAGGCAGCAAGCGACGCTGCAAAGGCAAAAGCAGCAAAATAATGCAAGACAGGAAACTCCGGAAGGGCAAAACCCTCCGGAGTTTTTGTTTTCCTTTATTAATTCCAGCTATCTTGACATCTTTTTCTCTGCTTGTTATTCTTAATTCAGCGACAATCAGCCGCCAATTTTCTATCAAATCGGAGCGTGATTCTATGGACGAGCTTCTGGAACAGATCCTGAAAGAATGTCATCATTATACAAAAGAAGGTAAATTGGCAAACTATATCCCGGAGCTGGCGAAAGCCAACCCGGATGATTTCGGTATTTACATCATCTCCAGCGACGGCCGCAGCAGCCGCGCCGGAGACTGCGATAAAAAATTTACCATTCAGTCTATCGTGAAACCCATTCTGCTGCTGCAGGCGTTGATGGACAACGGCACTGAGGTGGTGCGCCAGCATGTGGGTGTGGAAGCCACTGGCAAACCCTTTGATGCAATCAATGCTTCGGACCAGACCCTGCTCAGCGACCATCTGAACCCCATGGTCAACATGGGCGCTATCGCTATGTGCACTTTGATCCACGGCGAGACCTACGAGGAGAAATTCCAGCGTCTTCTGGAGCTGACCCGCAAGCTGGCCGGCAATCCGGAGATCTGCCTGGACGAGGCCGTGTACCTGTCCGAGAAGCGCACCGGCAGCAAAAACCGTGCGCTGGCTTACCTTTTGAAAACCTACGGCATGATCGGGGACGAGGTAGAGGATGTGCTGGACTGCTACTTCCGTGCCTGCTCCATCCGTGTCAGCTGTGCAGATCTGGCCCGCATTGGTTATACCTTGGCCAATCATGGCAAGCTGCCCTTCACCAATGAAAGCGTCTTCCCAGTAGAGTTCGCCCGCTATGTCAACGCCATTCTGATGACCTGCGGTATGTACGACGGCTCCGGCGAATTTGCCATCAAGGTCGGCGTACCGGCCAAATCCGGTGTTGGCGGCGGTATTATGGCCGTCGTTCCGACCCGTATGGGCATCGGCATCTATTCTCCTGCGCTGAACGCCAAGGGCAATTCCGTGGCCGGCATCAAGGCCTTGGAAAACCTGAGCCAGAAACTGTACCTGAGCATTTTCTAAACTTCCCTCCACCAATAACGGAAGCCGCACTCCCAGCGAGGCGACATTCCGACAGAAAAGAGAGATAGACCATGATTTTTGAAAAACAGGTGGTCAATCTCTTTAAAAAGATGATGTACACCCGCTGCGACGATGTGGGCACCGCTTTCTATTTTTCCGCTGCTGATTTCCCCG
>JAGALG010000162.1 GCA_017848075.1 Oscillospiraceae bacterium
AGTTCGAAGTATGCTTTTGGATGAGCGCAAACTGGGCATACTTCAGCAGCTTATTCACCGTAGAGGATATGACCGCAGTTGCGGCAGATCCAAGCCTGTTTGCCTTCACGGTTGAATACTTTGCCCTCTTCGATGTTTTTCAGAAGAGCTCTGTATCTTTCTTCGTGATGTTTCTCGATTTCGCCAACTGCTTTGAACAGGTATGCGATGCGGTCGAAGCCTTCTTCTTTTGCGGTTTTAGCGAAGGAATCGTACATATCGGTCCATTCGTAGTTTTCACCAGCAGTAGCGTCAGCCAGGTTGGTCATGGTGTCTGGAATATCGTTTTCATGCAGCAGTTTGAACCACAGTTTTGCATGTTCTTTTTCGTTGTCAGCGGTTTCAGTGAAGAAAGCAGCGATCTGTTCGAAGCCTTCTTTTTTTGCTTTGGAAGCATAGTAGGTGTATTTGTTTCTTGCCTGGGATTCGCCTGCAAATGCTGCCCACAGATTCGCTTCAGTTTTAGTACCTTTCAGATTGCTCATTGATAAGTCCACCTTTCACAAATGTCTTTTACTTTACTGTTTCATATGTCCGCAGCTGCACTCTTTACACAGCCCGGTCACTGTTAAATAAATGCTGTCCATCTGCCGATCCAGCTCATGTTCCATGGTGGAACGGATGGACGCCGACAGCGCACAGGGCAGATCCTCTATGGCTCCGCATCGGGTGCAAACCAAGTGACCATGCTCCTCGTTGGTTCCGTCAAAGTGATCTCTTTCCACACCCAGATCCAGTTTTAGAATCAGTCCCATCTCTGCCAGAAGATTCAGATTGCGGTATACGGTTCCCAAGCTGATCGTAGGATTTTGCTGCCGTACAATCTGGAATACCTCCTCTGCTGTCGGATGAGTACAGGTGCTTTTAACCGCTTCCAGAACCAGCTGTCGCTGTTTCGAATTGCGCCTGATGTTTTCTGCCATAGATACCTCCTTCCATGCCTGTCATTAACAGGAATCGTTCTCGTTTTCTTGATTTTATTATATCATACGATTCCAAATTGTCAATGTCGCTTTTTTCACAAAGAATGGAGGGTCTTTTTATCGCTTATTCATAAACAGTAACAATTCCTATTTATTGTTGCCATTTCTATTTAGAGTATGCCCGGATTTTTCCCAATCATTAGGCCTGATAATTCACATCTACCGGAATAGAAGCCACACCGTTCAGATCCATACCAGCACAAGTGCCTGCCAGATATTCATAATAAGCCTGAGAGCCAATCATTGCCGCATTATCGCCGCAGAGGCTCAACTTCGGCAAGTACAGATCGCAGCCCTGTTTTTTGCAGGCTTTTTCCAGAGCAGAACGCAGACCTGAGTTGGCACTGACACCGCCTGCAACCACAATAGTCTTAGCGTTGTAGTCTTTGGCCGCCTGCATCAAGTGGCTCGTCAAAATATCTGCAACGGTTCCCTGGAAGTCTGCTGCCAGATCATTGACAGAGATCTCCTGACCCTTCTGTTTGGCATTATGGACAATGTTGATAACAGCAGTTTTTAAGCCGCTGAAGCTGAAATCATAATCAGAACCATTGACTTTTGGTTTTGGCAGAGTATAAGTACCTCTCTGACCCTGCTGGGCTGCGGAATCCAAATAAATACCGCCCGGATATGGGAAGCCCATGGTGCGGGCCGCTTTATCAAAGGCTTCGCCGGCAGCGTCATCCCGGGTGCGGCCAATGACTTTGAATTTGGTGTAATCCTCCACCCAGATAATGTGGCTGTGTCCACCGGAAGCCACCAAACACAGGAAAGGTGGTTTCAGATCCGGATGAGTCAGATAGTTAGCCGCAATATGACCACGAATATGATGTACAGGAATCAAAGGCTTATTGGCTGCCATTGCCAAGCCTTTGGCATAGTTAACACCGACCAGCAGAGCACCGATCAGTCCCGGTGCGTAGGTGACTGCAATGGCATCCACATCCTGCAGCTCCATCTGTGCGTCAGAGAGAGCCTTTTCCACAACATCACAAATATTTTCCGTATGACGACGGGAGGCGATTTCCGGCACAACGCCGCCGTACTGCTGATGCTCCGCCACCTGAGAATGAATGACAGAGCTCAGGATCGCGCGGCCATCCTCCACCACAGAAGCAGCCGTTTCATCACAAGAAGATTCAATCGCTAAAATTCGCATGATATTCTCCTTTCTTTTTATTCGTCAAAATATCGATTCATCAGAACAGCATGTTCCTTGGGATGATCATAAAAGTTTTTCCTTAAACCAATGGCTCGGAAACCCATGGTCTCATAGAAGGCCTGGGCGCCCACATTGGACTCCCGCACCTCTAAAGTAATGAAGCTTAATTTCTTTTCCACTCCATAGTCCAACAGAGTTTGGATCAAAGCTGTCGCCACGCCCTGTCTGCGGAAGGAGTCAAACACTGCCACATTGCAGATATCGCCTTCGTCCAGCACATGAAGCATTCCGACATAGCCGGCCACCTGACCGTCCAGAAGCGCGACACGAAAGACGGCATTGGGATTGCTCAGCTCGTCCTCCAAAGCTTTTTCACTCCATGGGTCTGCGAAACACTCCCGCTCCAACTGAGCCAGGGAAGCAATATGCTCTTTTGCCATAGGAACAATACGAATCATCATAGTCCCCCCTATTTGGCATCGTACCAGGTTTTTCCGCTGTGTACATCTGCTGACAGATCCACCTTCAACGCAGCCGCTGCTTCCATCTCCTCTTTCAGAATCCAGTGAACTGCTTCCACCTCATCCGGCGCGGCTTCCACGATCAATTCGTCATGGATCTGCAGAATCAGGCGAGATTTTCGGTTCTCCCGCAGCAGACGGTCATAGACACGGATCATAGCGATTTTGATAATATCTGCAGCAGTACCCTGAATTGGAGTATTCATAGCCACCCGCTTACCAAAATTGGCTACATTTCGGTTGGTGGAGCTTAGCTCCGGCAAATAACGGCGGCGGCCAAATAAGGTAGCCACATAGCCGTTCTCTTTTGCAAAATCCACGATATCGCTCATGTAAGCACGAACACCATGGAAGGTTTTCAAATAATTGGCAATATAACGTTCTGCCTCTTTCACGCTGACATTGATATCCTGTGCTAAAGAGAAGGCTCCAATGCCGTATACAATACCAAAGTTAACCGCTTTCGCTTTTCGGCGCATATCCGGGGTAACATACAGCGGAGGCAAATCGAAGACCTGAGCTGCTGTATTGGTATGGATATCCTCACCGGAATTGAAGGCGGAAATCATGTTTTCATCATCTGCAATATGAGCCAACACACGCAGCTCAATCTGAGAGTAGTCAGCATCCACTAAGGTCCAACCCTCCTGTGCCCGGAAGAAGCGGCGCATCTGGGCGCCCAGTTCGGTGCGGACCGGAATATTCTGCAGGTTCGGCTCGGTGGAACTGAGACG
Source organism: Oscillospiraceae bacterium (assembly GCA_017848075.1). Taxonomy (GTDB): domain Bacteria; phylum Bacillota; class Clostridia; order Oscillospirales; family Ruminococcaceae; genus Negativibacillus. Next base: position 3,440 of record JAGALG010000162.1, read on the forward strand.
ACCGGTGCGGGTATCGGTCTGGTTGAAGTGGGA
>JAGALG010000163.1 GCA_017848075.1 Oscillospiraceae bacterium
AAAATTCCTGCGGACTGAGATTGAGATATTCACAAATATAGAAGAAGCCCATCATGGACGGCAGCGTACGCTTATTTTCGATTTTATTGATGTAGCTTTCGCTCTGCCCCAAAGCAAGGCTCATTTCCCGGGCCGAAACGCCTTTCTGTAATCTCAATTCTGCAATTCGTTGGGAAAACCATTCGCTATAATCCATGCACTTCATTCCTTTGCTACCTTTTATATATAGTATAAAGGCGCAGCAGGGCATTATCAGGGAAATAAAAGATATATTTACCTTGACACGAGGAATTTAAAGATATATAATGAGGGCAAACATGGAATTCTATTCCATGATTATAAACAAAAGGAGAATTTAAAATGAAAAAACTGTTAAGTCTCGTTTTGGTACTCTGCATGGTACTGAGCATGAGCGTAAGCGTATTTGCGGAAGGAACAGCGGTTTCTGTTTCGACTGCAGATGAACTGGTAGCAGCATTGGAAGCTGGTAGTGATGTAATTTTCACTCAGGATATTAAAATTGATCCAGCGAACATGAGCAATGCATATGGTACAACTGGTATCAATGTAAAACAAGGTCAGACAATTGATGGTGCTGGCTACACTTTGGACATTAAAGGTGCAGGTGGTACTTGGGACTCTGGCATCAATACCACTGGTGGTACAATTAAAAATCTGACCGTTACCGGTTCTTTCCGTGGTATCTTCATTAACCACAATAGTGATCATTCTGAAGCAGTTATTTTGGAAAATGTAATTATCACTGGTACTACCTACACGATTAGCTGTGACCAGGGTAAAAACCAGACCTTGACTGCTACCAACTGTGAATTTTATGGTTGGACCAGTTTCGCTGCTACTTTGGGTGAAGCAACCTTTAACAATTGTACCTTCGGTGAAGGCAATGGTTATGCTTACTGCCGTCCATATGCTCCTACTTCTTTCAATAACTGCGAATTTGAAGAAGAATATCAAGTTGATGCAAGCAGAAATGATGAAAATTCCTTCACCAACTGCACCGTTGGCGGCGAACCTCTGACCCAGGAATCTTTGACTGCGTTGTTGGGTGGAAGTGCCGAAAATGCAACTGTAAAAAATACAGAATTCCAGTATGATGGCTATTTTTATGAAGCAACAACAGCAAATGAAAACGGTATCTTTGAAACTGGCGTTATGTTCGATATTTATAATATCCCAAACAACGCAGAAGTAAAAGTTGAGCTGTATTCTAATGATACTCTGCTGATGACCAAGAGCAAAAAAATCACCACTGGCTCTACAAGCTGCACTTTCTACACAAACAGCACCAGCGGTAGCTGGACTGAAACCCCATCTCCATGGGTAGCATGGGAAGAACTGATGCCAACCAGAGCAGTTCTGTATATTGATGGTGTAAAATGCGATGTAACAGGCGTTGACTTTACAAAAGAAGAGTGGGCTGCATTTAATGGTGTTAATGCCGGCGCACCTGTCGTAGAAAAAGATGACCCAATCATCATCGAAAAAGAAGAAGAATACAAATCCATCATCGCTTCCACCGAGAACGGTTCCGTTTCTGTTGACGACAAAAAAGTAACCCGCGGCGAAAAAGTAACCATCACCGTTACCCCAAACAAAGGTTATGAACTGGCAGCTCTGTCCGTTATGGATGAAGAGGGCAACGAGCGCAAACTGACCGAAAACGAAGACGGCACCTTCTCCTTCCGTATGCCGGAAGGAGGCGTAACCATCGAAGCAGAATTCGCTAAGATCGGCGCTTCCACCTCCGCTCCATCCACTGAGAAAGAGAACCCAAGCACCGGCGCATCCGACTTTGTAGGCGCTGCAGCTGCTTTGGCAATGGTATCCGCTCTGGGTATGGCAGCTCTCTCCATCAAACGCTAAACGTTTATCCCCTTTTTAACCGACGAATATATGCAGAAAAAGCCCCGGCCTTACGGTCGGGGCTTTTTCTTATGTCATTTTCGATTAGATGAAGCTGATGATGCCTTCGCTGACTGGTTTGTACTCGCCTTTTACCTGGCTGTCGTAAACCATAGAGAAGTCTTTGTTCAGAACGATCAGACGGCGGCCGGCTGGAACCTCAGGCAGATCTTTGATCTCAGCAGTAATTTTGAATACGCTGTTGTAGCCTGGGTTGTATGGCTCGGACTGGAAGGTTTCGCCCTTGTATTCCGGAATGGTGTCCACATTGCGGAACAGGTAGGAACCAACATAGCAGTGCTCGCTGCCGTTGATGTTTACGAAGTATGGATCCAGCAGGTCACGGCTGCCGTTGGATGGAGTCTGCAGGAAGCCGGTAGCGGTGTTGTCGTCCACTGGGATGCAGCAGCCCTCGAACTGGCCGTAAATGTCAGCGCCAGCCAGTGCGGTGAAGGAAGCAACGATCACGCCTTCGATGCCTGGCAGCTCGGCGAAGGTCAGGCTGTTCATCATCTCATGGCTTACCATATCCTGTTCGGTCAGGTCGATTGGCAGGTATCTCTGGCCGATTCTTGCTTTCCAAATCTCATTGAGAGGAGCGTGGTTTTTCGCTTTCATTGCGAATGGAGAGGTGCGGCCGCGATGGGACATGAAGAAGTATTGATCCTCGCCCACTTCGCGGAAGAAGAATTTATCACCGTTGTCAGCAACGAACTCGGAGCCGTTGAATTTCAGATCCTTCTGGCTTGCGTTATGTTCACCGGTGGTGGTGTCATTGGTGATGGTCAGGTTGGTGCCGAAGAAGTGGGTATTCATAATGCGGCTTGGCACCAGATAAGTACCGTCAAATTTCTCGATCAGTTCCTGTGGAACGACTTTGTTCTCGGTGTAGATGTTGATGCCTTTTTCCTCCAGCATTGCGGTAGCAAACATATGAAGGATGGATTCGCCAACATCGATGCGGCAGTCGTGGGTTTCGGAGATTGCCAGTACAGCGTTGTATTTTGGAATAACATACAGTTTGCTGGTGAACTGGAAGCTGTTGCCGCCCTTCATCTGCACTTCTTCGCCCAGATCGAACTGAGGTTCAACCACAGCGACATTGTCCCAGCCCAGACCGTAGCAGGTGCTTGCATTATCTTCTTCGATGAAGGTCACGCCCTGATGTTTCCGCATTTCTGCTTTGCTTTCCTCGCTGAGGACGCTGTTTTCGGTCAGGAACAGGTTACCGAATTTGCACAGGTCGATCATGTTGGTGGTGAAGCCGCCGCAGCCCTGCAGGTAGAAGTATTCCGGAACTTTCTTTTTCTATTGGATCAGTGGGTAGTCCGGATTGTTTACGGTGGAGGAACGGGTAGAATGTGCGCCGATTGGTTCGGTGATGTATTCTTTTACAAACTGGCCGAAAGGCATGCCGGATACTTTGGCAACAACCATTTCTGCTACAGTAAAGCCGTCGTTGCAGTAAACGGAGTAGGTACCAGGAGCTGCTTTCAGATGGCTTTTTGCCAGATGATCGTAAACTTCCTGATAGTATTCATGGTTATCTTCGCTGCTGATATGGGTAGCGGAGAAGTGTTTCCACTGAGTGCCCGGCAGACCGCTGGCATGGTTCAGCAGATGACGAACGGTGATATCTTTATAGCGTTCGTCCAGCATTTTGAAGTCAGGCAGGTATTTGTACACTGGGGTATCCAGGTCTACTTTACCCTGCTCAACCAGTTTCATTACAGCCACAGTACAGAAGATCTTGGAAATGGAGCACACATTGAAGGTGTGGTCTACCGTAGCAGGTTTTGCTTCTTCAGTACCATCGGTACCGAGGGCATCTGCTACCCAGATCTCGCCGTCTACCATCATAGCGTAGGAAACGGCAGTGTAGTTCTTCGCCAGGTTCAGGCTCAGGATCTTGGAAAGTCTCTCTTTTAAACTCATTTCAACTTCTCCTTCTTTCTCGGTGTTTTGTATATGCTCCGGTTGTTACCGGGGATACATGAACTTACAGGCCGAAGCTCTTGGGCAGCAGCTCCGACAGGGTGTAGCACTGGAGGGCATCCGGTCGTCCACAGAAGATGCGGAAATCGGGGGAACAGAACTCGGCCATGACCTGACGGCAGACGCCGCAGGGGTAGGCTGCTTCCAGCTCCTGCTCCGGACGGTCTTCCGGGCCGCCCACAATGGCGATGGCACCGAATTTTCTTTTGCCCTCCGACACCGCCTTAAAGATGGCGGTGCGCTCGGCACAGACCGATGGCCCAAAGGCAGCATTTTCAATATTGCAGCCAAGGAACAGCTCTCCGTCCTCGCACAGCAGACAGGCCCCCACCTTATAGTGGGAATAAGGGGCGTATGCCCTGCGTCGGGCCTCCAGCGCTTTCTGCAGCAGTTGGGAAGGGCTCATCGGGAGGCCTCCTTTCGGATCTCGGAGGCGTAGGAACAGAAGCCCGGCAGACTGTTGCAGCCCAGCAGCTCCACAATGGTAGCGGCAATGTTGCCGAAGGAGCTTCCGGTGCCCAGCGGTACATCCTTCTCAATGGAAGGGCCGCAGATCAGCAGCGGGATATACTCCCGGGAGTGGTCGGTGCTTGGAGTAGAGGGGTCACAGCCGTGGTCGGCAGTGATGATCAATACATCCTCCTCTTTCAGCAGAGGCAGCAGCTGCGCCAGCTGCCGGTCGAAGCGGTTGAGGGCTTCGGCATAGCCGGCCACATCGTTGCGGTGGCCGTAGTGGGAATCAAACTCCACCAGATTCACAAAGCAAAGACCATGGAAGTCCTCCCCTGCCAGCTGCAGGGTCACTTCCATTCCCTCATCATTGGAATGGGTGGCGATTTTGCGGGAAACGCCTTTTCCGGCGAAAATATCAGAAATTTTGCCAACAGCAATGGTGTCCATTCCCTGCTTCTGCAGCAGATCCAGCAAAGTGTCCTTGGGAGGAAGCAGAGAAAAGTCCCGGCGGTTGGCCGTACGGGTGAAATTAGGGTAAGTGCCTACAAAGGGACGGGCAATGACCCGGCCTACGCCGTGTTTGCCCTGCAGGATCTCTCTTGCGATGCGGCAGTAGTCATAAAGCTGCTCCACCGGAATCAAATCCTCGTGGGCCGCGATCTGAAAGACGCTGTCAGCGGAAGTGTAAACGATCAGATCGCCGCTGGACAGATGCTCCTGCCCGTAGTCCAGAATAACCTGCGTTCCCGAGTAAGGCTTGTTGCAGAGAACGCCCCGGCCGCAGCGACGGGAGAATTCCTCCAAAACCTCTGCCGGGAAGCCCTCCGGATAGGTTGGCATCGGCCGTTCTGATACCAGTCCGGCGATCTCCCAGTGACCGGTGGTGGTGTCCTTGCCGACGGAACGCTCGGCAAGACGGCCGTAAGCGCCCAAAGGGCTGCCCTTGCGGGGATAGGTCATTTCGTCCAGATGGAACAGACCCAACTGCTCCAAAGTGGGGACGGACAGCTTGCCGCTGTCGTAACAGGCTTTCAGAGTGTTGCTGCCCTCATCGCCGTATTCGGCGGCATCCGGCAGCTCGCCTACGCCGCAGCTGTCCAGTACAAGAAGAAAGACGCGCTTTGCCATGCTTTTGTCCTCCTAAATCAGTTGGAGAGCGACTTCCATCATCTGCGTAAACTTGTTCTGACGCTCTTCGGAAGTGGTCGCCTCGCCGGTAAACGGACAGTCAGAGATGGTACAGATGCACAGAGCCTCTTTTCCGGCTCGGGCTGCATTGAGATAGAGCGCGGCGGATTCCATCTCCACCGCAAGAACGCCCATCTTCTGCCATGGAAGCAGATTGTCCTTGGTATCATCATAGAAGGTATCGCTGCAGAACAGATTACCGACTTTATGAGGAACAGCCAGTGCCGCAGCGGCTTCCTGTGCGCCTTTTACCAAGGCATAGGAGGCGGTGGGGGCAAAGGTGCCCGGCAGCTGATACTGAGCAGCGTAATTGGAATTGGTGCAGGAGCCCATACCAATGACCACATCACCGATATGCAGCTCTGGATCGATGGCACCGGCAGAACCAATGCGGATGATCCGTTCCACACCATAGAAATGGAATAGCTCATAGGAATAAATGCCGATGGAAGGACAGCCCATACCGCTGCCCTGCACGGAGACCGGTTTCCCTTTATAAGTGCCGGTGTAGCCGAACATGCCGCGGACGGTGTTGTACTGTACCGGGTTTTCCAGATAGGTTTCTGCCAGCACTTTGGCACGGAGCGGGTCGCCGGGCATCAGAACGGTTTTGGCGATCCGTCCGAAAACAGCTTCATTGTGAGGGGTAGGTGTGATCATAACATCGATCCTTTCTTGACAGAATAATGGCTTCATCGTTATCAATATCATAATTACGAATTGCGTCTGCAATTATTATAGCACGAAGCCGCTGAGATGCCAACAAAAATTGTGAAAATATACAAAAAAGGCTGAAAAAAAGATCAATTTTCTTTCAGTGTAATTTGTTGTAAAAAAAGTGGAATTATCTCTGTTTTACACAAAAAATTAAGAAATTACAGCCTGCTGGCGCACAGGCTTGGATAGAAATTTTCTTCTTGCTCTCTTTCCCGGTATGGAGAGAATTTTTAGCTTCCCTTACAAAAAAACAAGGCAAAAAACCG
>JAGALG010000164.1 GCA_017848075.1 Oscillospiraceae bacterium
CATAAACAAAGAAGGAGTGCATCTGCACTCCTTCTTTGTTTAATATAGGAAGAAACTTTTCTAATTCTGGGGCAGATAGGATAAATAGTAATAGCCATCTTCGATCAGCTGAACGGTCAGTTCCATCTCATAATCATCGGAGAATGGATGATCCAACAGCAGATCAATCGTCAGAAGCTCCCCCTCCTGCGTCCAGTCTGTCGTGTAAATCAGAGGAGTCTCTCCGATTCCGCCACCGCCGTCGATGTTATAACCCTGATAGTCCGGATGATAACAGGTGGCGCTGCGGAGGAAGTCGGTGCTGACATTAAAGTAACTCTGCACAACAGGCTCATAGATCTCCTCCGGGAAGAACCAGCCCATATTTTCTCCTACCGGGTTTTTATATTTCTCCTGCCTCTCTTCCAGTGTCAGATCTTCCCGCCACATATAACCCAAGTACCAGGAATATAAGTTCTCCGGCGTGAGGCTTTTTTCGTCAAAGCCTTGGCTATAGAACAGGCTTGCTCCTTTGTGTGGCTGGAGGAAGCCCTGCTCATTTTGTGTGGCACCAAAGTTGATCAGAATGTCCTGAATCAAGGCGTCGTCCACTTCGGTATAGCGCAGCGTTTGTTCTTCCAATAACATACGCAGCTGTACATCCATAGCCTCCAGGGCCTGTTGCGTGTAGCGGCTCAGATCGGTTTCTTCCATGCCAATATCCGCCAAACGATCGGCTGCATGTTTATCTTTCAGTAAATCATAGGCCGTCGTACTGATCCGCTGCCACTGCTCAAAGAAGTGCTCTTTTCCTGCATCGTCCAACTGTCCAAGATACCACTCCAAAGAATCCGCCCTGTCGCTTTCCTCCATTTGACTCAGCTGCAGCATCCGCAGCGCAGCGGAAAGCTGCCGCAGGGAAGACCCTGCTGTACCGACAGGAGCAGTATAGATCGTATCTAAAATTTCTTCCGGAATTGTTTTGGAGCGAACATAGATCGTATCGACATTTTCACTGTTTCCCTGCGGAATATCGGCTATAAAGTGGGCCGGATCCACGGGAACTCCCTGCAGGAGAACTTCAAAGTGCAAGTGATTTCCCGTTGCGTTTCCGCTGGAGCCTACGGTTGCGATTGCCTGACCCTGTTTGACCTGCTCCCCAAGCTCTACCAGCAGACGATCACAATGAGCATAAACGGTCTGCAGTCCGTCCCCATGATCAAGACGAATCGTGAAGCCCGAAGCGTCTGCCCACTCAGAGGCAAGAACGACGCCATCTTCCGCAGCCAGGATCTCGGTGCCTTTGTTGGCGCTAAAGTCAACACCTTGATGGTTTTCATAAGCACCAAACAGGGCGCTGATTTCCGAATCGGCCTCTTTCGACAATGGATAAAGCAAAGGCGGGAAATTTTCTTCCACTGGTTCCTCCGACAGCCACTCCATCGGATCCAAAGCAATGCCCTGATACAGCAGCTGGAAGTGGAGATGTGGTCCGGTACTTTGGCCGGTAGAGCCAACAGTAGCAATAACCTGACCGGCCTCTATCCGCTCTCCGGCTTTTACCAAAAGCTCCTCGCAATGATGGTATGCGGTCTCTAAACCGTCTTCTCTTTCAATCCAAAGATAGTTGCCGTTTTCCTGATCAAAATCTGCCTTTGTAACAATGCCCTCATGGGCAGCAAAAATCGCTGTACCTGCTGGTGCGTACCAATCCACCGCCGTGTGTTCATTGCTGTAGGCTTTGACCGGCTCTTGATCTGCTGCGCTGCCCAGTGGGAAAAGAAGCTGTATATCTGCTTCGGACAGGTTGACCACCTGACTATCCGTTGGGAAGAGAAAATCAAAGTCCACTTCCCGCACAGAACAGCTTTGCTCCACTCCATCCAGCTCGTAGAGCAGTTTCGGCACATTTCCAAGAATCGCCTGACTGTCTGAATAGCCGACCAGGATCAGAACTTCCTCCGCTTCCGCAGTATCAGAGCTTGCTGATACCTTTATATCGTTGTGAGAATCGGAAATTTCCACTTCCAGGTCGGATGCCAGACCGAGAGCCGGATCATAAATCAGATAATAGGTATCCGTGCTTCCCTTCTTTTCTACATATTTTAAAGCGTGAACCGTCACATTACTGTCCAAACGGCAATCCTGCAGCCATTCTGCAATTTTTACTTCTGCCCGTTTGTTCACATAGCTTTCCAGCAAATGTCGCTCGTAGAACACATGCTGCACCCGATCTCCCTGAGAACCCAGAGATTCCAAAGTATCTTTGATGGCATCCGTATCCACCTCAAGCTCCGGTGCAATGGCAGCGTTGCAGGCGGAACCGCCCAAGGCCAGAGCCACACAAATCAGGATAGCCAGCACTTTGGAAGTTTGCTTTGGTTTCATAATGAGAGATAATCTTCGTTTCAATGCCCTTTTATCCATGGAGAAGGTAGCACTTGGATTGTTATGGGCACCG